>JBBQAD010000396.1:0-3844 GCA_038315885.1 Fibrobacteria bacterium
CCGTTTTCAGACAGATATCATAGGGTTTAATTTTCTCGCGCAAGCGAGTCATAACAACATCAACACTTCTCGCGCTGGAGCGAGAATCCAGACCCCAAGCCTTGGCCAGAAGTACATCGCGAGAAAGCGTCTTTTGCTTAATTTCAACCAATACTTGCAGTACCTTGAATTCTCTGGGAGAAAGATGAATGGCTTGTCCCTCTATTTTCAATAAATGTCTATCAAAAAAGACTTCAAAACCTCTGTAACAGTAGTAGTCATTGGTTCCCTTCGAACGTTTGATAAGCGTACGAACCCGGGCAACCAGCTCAAAAGGTGAAAAGGGTTTTACTAAATAGTCATCGGCGCCAATTTCAAAGCCCAAAAGACGATCGGATAATTCGCCCCTTGCAGAAACAAAAATGACCGGGATAGTCTGATGTCTTTCACTCTTTCGAATATGTCTACAGATATCGGTACCGGGCATTTCGGGCAGCATGATATCCAATACAGCAAGTTCAATTTGTTCATCGGACAAAATGGAAAGTGCCTCGTTACCAGAAGTAGCACGAAAAACTTTGTAACCTTCCTTTTCGAGGTGATAGGCTATCAAATACAGAATATCCTTGTCGTCTTCAACTACGAGAATACTCGTTTTTTCAGGCATGCAACACTCCAGTCAATGCAGTTTTCAGCTACTTTCTAAGGTCCGTAAGCTTCCAAAAAGGACCTTCGGATTAGAGCAGTGAAACCAGTTTGTGTCATTGTCGATTCAAACTTGCTTCAAGCAACTAAAAAGATGTCATAGCTCGATGATCTTTGGGTTAGAAAGAAGTGAGCCACATCAAGATTCTAAAGCTCGATTTTTGCTAATCAACATCTCACCAGCGTGTTTCAAAGCAGAAACAAAAACGAAATAAAATTGAAACATCGGGCCCTTAGGTTTTCAGCCCGAAACGAGGAAACCATGATTTCATTATTCGTAGCCCTGTTATTTACCGCAAGCGAACAGCCTGCCACTGTCACTGAAGCCGAAATTTTTATTGAAAAAGTAAAGGCGGAAATCAGCAAAGAAGAAGAGTTATGGGCTAAGGAAAAGCAGAGTTCACAAGAATCTGAGATCGTGCGCAACGACCGCTATGCCGCATTTTTCAGTGAAAAGCAAAAACTGAGTGAATCGATTGAAAAAGTTGAAAGTGACATTGAAAAGGAGCTGGCAAACGTCGAAAATCTGAAACGGCAAGAGGCTGAATTTGAAAGCCGCTTTAAATCCCTACAATCTTTAATGCTGCAAGCTGCACAAGTCTATCAAAGCAAGGTTGACAATGCCTTTCCGGCACAAATTGACAAACGGAAAAAAAGTGCAGGTTTATTGGTTCGCGATCTGAAATCTGGAAGTATCAGTGTTGAAGAAGCCTTTAATAGACTCTGGATTCTGTATCTCAATGAAGAACAGTTAGCGCAGGAGGCTGAAGTTTTCTCCGGCACCCATCCAAAAGGCGGTGCTACCGATGTCAAATTTTTACGCATCGGAAAACAGATTCTTCTTTTCGCCTCGAAAGACGGGCAGGATGTGGGCTATTTGGCACCGAACGGAAATAATTGGGAATGGGTATATCAGGACAAAATGACTCTGGAAGATAGAGAAGCAATCCGCAAATCGGTATCAATTGCAGAGGGAACACAGCCGCCGCAATTCGCTCAAGTTCCTATTCCTAAAACCTTGTTCTCAAACCAATCCGGGTCTGAAACAAAGCCTGTAACTCAGGAGAAATAAATCATGAAATTTCAGTTCAATTCAATTTCCAAAAACCTGAGATCTTTGCTAGTTCTATCTATCCTAGCCTATTTGAGTATGCCTTCCTTAAATTATGCCGATAACCGTCGTCGCGAAGAGCAAAAGCAACAGGAACAAGTCGCCAAAGCGCAAAAGATGTTACAGTTCTACCAGCAAAAACTGGAAGACCTAAAAGTACAGCGCTGGCAGGACAAACGCAATTCAGTGGCATCCCAAGAAGCTTTTCAAAAAATGTGGGAGGATCTGAAAAGGGAAGTCGATCAGGAGAATCAGATCAAACTGCGCAAAGAAGATATGCTGCTGCGTTTACAAAGCCAGGCCCAAGACAGAAAAAACTCCATTGAAGAACAGCAAAACCGATATAAACAATTTCGATACAGTGCTCTGGAAAAAGTGGATCAGTTTGTCGAGAAAATGGAAGGGGGTTTTCCCCACCAAATCCAAGACAGACAGACAACTTGGAATAGCATCCGGGAAAAATTGAATAACGAGGATGAGTCCTTGCGAACTACCTTGGAAGCCAGCTTGCAGATGCAGACCAAGGAGTTTGATTTAGGAGAAAGCAGTGAACTCATTCGTGAGCAAATGTTAATCCAGGGAAACGCACTTTTTGCCCAGCAGCATCCCGATGTTAAAATCCCAAAAGACAGCCAATCTCAAATGCGGGCTGGTATTACAATTCGACTGGGCCAATTCTACAAAGGCTTTATCAGTACCGAATCGGATGATGTTGCCATACTAATCAAATCAGGAAAAATCGGACCCAACGCTTGGATTTGGCAGGAAAATATTCCTGAAGAGAGTCGCAAGCAGTTCGCTGTAGCAGAAGATCAGTTGCTTAAAGAGGGCTCAGAAACAGCGATTCTCGTTCCCATCGATGTTCAATTGCGCAATGCCAGTGGAGAAGGTTTTGCCGCAAAAACTGATCGTAATTTTGTGGCCGCGGTCATCAAAGAATATAAATCAGGTGGTTTTGCTATGCATCTGATTCTAGCCACTCTAATCATTGGTTTTCTCTTTTCCATTGAAAAAGCCCTACGGCTCTCCTTTCACAGCTTGGGGATTCAAGGACCCATTCGCAAAGTGATGAATGACATTCGCAAAGGAAATCTTGGTAAGGCTGAAAGCGATGCCAGAGGAGTGCGAGGTTCGCAGGGGAAAGTGTTACAAACCTTATTGAGTGCAGCCCCGTTTGGGAAAGAAGAAGTAGAAGGTCAAGGCTATGCCGCCATGCTGCGCGAAACTCCCGTTCTGGAGCGCAATTTAGGCACTATCAACGTTTTAGCCGCTGCGGCCCCTCTTCTGGGACTTCTAGGTACCGTCTCGGGTATGATCAACCTGTTTACGGCTATAACAATCCATGGAACTGACGATCCAAAATTTATGGCTGATGGTATTGCGGAAGCCTTGGTCACCACCAAATGGGGACTTTTGGCAGCTATTCCCTTGCTTTTGGTATACGCCTGGTTGGCTGATTGGGCCAATCGTATCAGTAGCGATTTAGAGAGAAACAGTGCTGAAACAATTAATCTTTTATTTGGTTCTAGTCACCGTAATACTATGGCAACAAATAATGAAAGAGAACCCGCGAGGTCAGAAATCCCTGAAACGGTCGAAAAGGCATAAACAGTGATGATTTCCGATATCATACTCGTTCCCTTTAAAGCCGGTGGCCTGGTTATGGCTCCTATTGCCCTCTGTTCAGTGCTGGGGTGGTACATGGTATTTCGGATATATGCCCGGCTATCTGCCTATGACAATAAGATCAGCGGTTCTCGTTTCAGACGTATTTTGCCGAAGTGGAAAAGAAAAAAACCGACAAACTCATCAGTAAATGGTCATACAACTGTAAATGTTGACGGTTCCATAAATTCCCTGAAGTTGAAGTCTACTCTGGTTAAAACCCTATGGCCTGACGCGAAATTCCCTGTAACTGAGATTCCTGCCCGGCTGGATGAATTGCGAAAAAACTGGGTACCGGATATGGAACGCGGCTTTCAGATGCTGGCCGCGATCATATCAATAGCGCCTTTATTGGGTCTCTTTGGTACGGTTAGTGGTATCATC
>JBBQAD010000065.1:0-10571 GCA_038315885.1 Fibrobacteria bacterium
GGATCCTGGAATGCATTAAACGAGCTGCTCAGCGATTTTCCCAGTATTGAGAAGGTTGCCCATTCCCTGCCCTATGTTTCTGGCTGGTAGAACAACAATCTTGATAGGCTATTTGTAGTGGGTAAACTGAAGCTTCCAACAACCGAACTCCTAAGAAAATATTCTCAGGTCTACCCCGTGGGGCAAGCGGGAAGCGATTTCCAACGACAATTGAAAGAACGTCGAGCGAAGCATTTACGGCTCTTGGATAGCGTTTTTGTCGTTGCAGGTCTCCCTAGAGAACCGGGTGCCGAAAATCTCTGGGTTATGAGTGCTCTGCGTATTTTTCAGGAACCTGCCTGTTATTATCTCACCGGATTAAACCAAAGCCAGGTAATACTTCTGCTGAATCCCCTAGCTAAAAACGAAACAGACAAGGAAGTGCTCTTTGTTGCCCGCAAAGACTCCAGCCGAGAATTTTGGGATGGTGTACGCCTTGGCTACCCCCAAGAAGGTAAAGACTCGGAATTAGAAGACCTGCGCGTCTTGACCGGAATTGTAAACATCCATCCGATTGAAGATTTTGATACTTATTTTAAAAAAGTCTGTAAAAAACTCCCGGCGAAACATTGTTACAGTTTTTACCATGAATACACCCTGCCCCGTGTATCTAAACCGACTTCCAAACCAGAATCTTCTGGAATTGAAAAAAAACTGCTGAAAACAACCACCGATTACAACTGGGTCTTTAAAAGTCGCTTGGAAAAATTATTGGAAGCTTCTCAAAGCAATCTGAAAATGAAAAGCTTTGCATTAAAACATTTCGAACTACGTCTGCCCTTAGACGCCTCCCAAATAAAGGATGTTGAGACCGCTAGCCATGTCACCGCTGAAGCCTTTGCAGAAACCCTACCATTAATTCCAGGTCTTAGAAATGAGAATGAATTAGCAGCGCTGATTGAATATCATATGAAACGGCGCAGTCCATACGGCTTAAGTTTTCCTAGTATCGTGGCTTCAGGCAAAAATGCCACAGTATTACACTATCTCAAAAATGATGAAGACATGGATTCCAAACACCTGGTGCTTTTGGATTTTGGTACCCGCTGGGGCACTATGCATGCTGATATCTCTAGAACCTTGCCGGTCTCTGGCCGCTTCAATTCCTTGCAAAAACTTCTCTACGACATTGTACTTGAGGCCCAGAGATACAATGAGTCAAACGTACGGGCAGGAGCCACGATACGTGACCTCAATAAAAAAGTTTGGCTGCGGATGGAAGAACTCCTACGCTCAGAGTTCAGTAAAAAAGGAGGAAAATGTAAGCGAGCCTATAGCCTGCAACCCCACGGTGTCTCCCATTTAATGGGTGAACAGGAGCACGATGGCGATCCGCATCGACTTTATCAGGATTTTCCTTTGCAGCCTGGATGGCAAATATCCAACGAGCCCGGCCTATATGGGCATTTTAGCCTCAAAATGGGTGGCAAACTGTTTGACGAATGGATTGGAATAAGGATTGAAGACAATCTTTTGGTTGAAGCTCAATCCTGTAAAAATCTTTCTCTGGAACTCCCCAAGGAGAGCAAGGAACTAGAACTGGCCATGAAATAAATAAAAGTGGAATTTCAAAATGAACAATTTTAAGGTGGAAATAGATTAGACAGTTCTTTCAATCTTCTTGCATTTTCACTAACTTCTTGTTCCTTAATAAAATGAGAATTTCCGGTTGAGTATTGACTGGAAAAGGGTATTAGAAAAATTACAGCAAGAAACGCGTAGACAGGAAGCAACATGAGCAATATGGATCCCAACCAAGCTGAAGAAAACGGTAGCGAAGCCTCAAAAGAAAAGGCTTCTGATACTGCTTTCCTTCCTGAAACAGAAAGCACAGATACTCAAGCCCCTGAAGCTGCAGAAACAGCTTCCCTGGATAGCAAAGAAGATTCCGAAGATATCGAAGACAAAGCTTCAGCTGAAACTGGCAATGAAGCCAGTCCAAAGTCCAAACCCAGTCCAAAGCCAAAGGCCAAGTCCTCAGCGAAAAAGGCAGTCGCCAAAAGTGCTGCCGATACCCAGGCCCTCGATGATGACGAAGAAGACGGCTTTGATGAAGAAATGGATGAAGAAGAAGAGTTACAATCACTCGAATCCGCGCTGGCAGATACCGATCGTTCGAAGCGTATGATCTTAGTAGTCGATGAAGAGGGACAAAGACGCGACGAAACTGCAACTATCATTCGCACCATTTTACCAAATTCTACCATTGAATGCGCCGATGATCCCGAAGAAGCTGAAGAAATCATGCTAGAAGGTGACTTTGATACCTACGTGGTCAACTTTCTTATGCCCGGATATTCTAGTTCAAACTTTGTGAAAAATGTATGTAATCATCCTGATCACCCTTTGTTAATTGGATTTGCTGCAGACAAGATGAGTGATGCAGTTGATCCGAAAAAAGGATTGAAAATAATCCCCTTGAAACGCCTTTTTGAAATGGATGCTTCCGCTGCGGGTGAAGAAGGCGAAGAGGAAGAATAAGAGTTAAGGGATTAGTTGCTTTTCTGCCCGGATTAAAACCGCTGCGTATTGATTTGCCAATTTTGGAGAATTAGGCATATGTGACAAGCCGGAATCCAATAAGAGAGTCAGTTCAGACAGATCGCCCTTGTTTACAAAAGCGGCACTAGCTAAAGCGTAAACATGCAAATTATAAGGATTTGCCTGCTGGGCTGCTAAAACAAAGTTCTGAGCTGCTTTATGGTTTCCCTTTACCATTTCAATCTTAGCATTCAAGAGATACATATCGGATACCTCATAATTCAGTTTTATGAGTCTGTTAGAAAGTCTTTCTGCAGACCAATAGTCTCCCTTCGCATAGCGTAGCTGCGCTTCCTCGTAGAGTGTAGCATTTTGAATTTCCTGACTCGACTGTTTTAGTTGTTCACTCTTTAGCAAATCAAGGGCATGATTGTAATTCCCCATTTTCCTGAAATAGGTCACCAAAACAAGGCGACCTGAGCCCGAAAGCCCACGAAATGAAATCAGATCTTGGATAGTTTCCCGAGCTCGTAAAGGTTGAGCGGTATTTATAAAGTACTCCGCAAGTGAGCGAGTTAAGTTCGGATCTCCAGGAAATTCACTTAGACCTTGCGACCAAATTTTTTCAGCTTCCTCAAACTGATGAAGATTAAAATACGCCTCTCCTAACAAGAGATAGCTCTGTATGTCTGGGTCAGATTGATTAAAGTAACTCTGAAGACAGGTCACTGCTTCGCTAAATTGATTCACTTTGAAATAGGCCTCACCCAGTTTTCGCAGATATTTGTTATTGCCTGGGTCAGCCTTCAAAGCCAGTAATGCAAAATTAAGTGCTTCCGCAAAATAACCATGCGAACCATGAAAATCTGCTAACAAGGCGAAGAAGTCTGGATTTTTATAATTCCCCTCGATCAGCAAATAGTTCGCGTGCTGCTCGACTTCGGTAAATCTTGAGGCCCGCAAATAATCTTCCATCAGGTGAAAGCGAACTTCGTTCTGTTTAGGATTAAACTCTAAGGATTTTTCAAAAAAAGTAAAACTCGTTTGATAATCACCCTTTTGAAAATAAAAGTCGCCCAACAAATTGATCATTTCTGGATTTTTGGGATTGTTACTCAATGCCATTTGTAATACGGATTCCGCTTTTTCCCATTCCCCCAACATTGTATAACTTGTGCCTAATAAAGCTTGTGCTTTTGGATCGTCGGGAAAAGCCGAAGTAACTTGGGATATCTGATCTGCGGCTGTCGCGAATTCATCGAGCTCATAGAGAACTTTACCCAACTCCCAGCGGGCACTTAATCGTAGCATGTCTTCAAAATTCAGACTAGAGCTGACTTGGGAATGGGAGCTTGAAATAATTAAAAGTGTGGAGAATAGGTTGGTAGTACAAAAGAGTAAGGCTCGCATACTTCCATTATATTGGGAAGGATGGTCAAAAGTCCCGAAAGATTCTCAGTAAAAGCAGGTAAAAAGATGGCTTCGCTAGTGTGTCTTCAGATTCTCAATAATGCTTCTTTTTTGTAAGATTCGAAGGTAACTTGGCAAAAAAGCCCAGATATTTGCAGCTTATTCCTCGCGGTGAGACTCTAATTTATAAAGAACCTCACCCGCTTTACGCACCAACAAGACCCCTTCATCTTCACGATTGGCGAAACCCTCAACATCAATGGTGGCAGGGTCGAGGTAGCCAAGATTGATTTTTTTACACATTTCCTCTGAGACAGCGCTAGCGAGTATAACATTAACATCACAATGTTCCACACCGTCGTCATAGTGACCTGTGCCCCTTACGTGGGTCGAATGTGCTAGCACACCCCCAGGTATATGCGTGAAACGATCCGGCTGTTTGGTAAAATACTCCAAACAATGGTACCCAATCTCCAGTATATGTTCACCGTGCGCCTTGGATATTTCCGCCATGTGGGGAGCATAAATGATAAGTGTCCCGCCCTTTTCAACCACAGGTTCGAGTTTATACATACATTTGCCGGCGGTCCATAGCTCTGGATACATGGTGGGACACATTGAAAGCACCGTATGAAAGGGCCGTTTGTACCACTTGACATTAACCTGGGCGGAGAGGCTAGCAGCTTTTTCATAAGCATCTTCTGGGCTGCCTGCAAAAAGACCGTGCAAGCCTTTTGAACTGACCACTAAACTGAAACAATATTTAGGAACAGTTATCATCGCGGCGCAGTAATCGACAACCGCCCTCACGGGAGTGTAATGGGTACCAATAATTTCCCGATTGGTGATAAGCGCCCCCAACCAATGGAATGCATTGATAATTTCGGGCCCAGCGATTCCAGGGAAAAAGTATTTGTTTCCGCCGCTATAGCCGACCACTTCATGAGGAAAAGTAGGCCCGACCACAATTAATTGATCATAGTCAAAGATGATTTTGTTAATCGCGACTTTAAAGGTGGCTTCCATGCGTCCACCAGATAGCTCTGCCATTTTTTTAGCGGAGATATTGCCAATTTTTTTCATCTGCTTGGGATCAGACCAAGCATGATTAAAAAATTGAGTTTTGGGAAATTGTTCGCTCAGTATACCAGGTTCGATTTCAAGAAATTTGAGAATATCTTCCATCGCCATGGGCATATGCGTTCCCAAGGCAATGAGTACATCCACACATTTTACTTTTGGACTTAAGGCCGCATAGATTTCTCGATACATCAACCCAATGGGACAAGTACGGGTATTATCCGGGATTATCAGTAATACCCGTTTATCGTTTAAATCTGTTTCAATATCGGAGTCTACAGCCTGCTGAACAATTTCTCTCACCTCGCTAAAGTGAATCGTTCGTGCTGAATAACCTGTTCCTATGGCAGACATCTTCGGCTCCTAAATTCCACTTAAATTGGTATACATGCTTATACGCCGCTGAAGGCGGAAAAGCCCCCATCAATGGGAACAACAATACCAGTAACAAAGGCCGAGGCACTGGATGCCAGCCAAATTGCTGCCCCGATTAACTCTTCAGGTTTACCAAATTCTTTCATGGGGGTGTTGGCGATGATGGTTTTGCCACGGGCAGTCAACTCACCGCTTTCTTTATCTGTTAAGAGAAATCGATTTTGTTCTGTCAAGAAAAAACCCGGAGCGATGGCATTGACGCGAATATGTCGACCGTACTTCTGGGCAAATTCGACCGCACACCATCGGGTTAGATTGTCGATGGCAGCCTTGGCAGAGGAGTAAGCCACAACTCGTGTCAGGGGTAATAGCGCTGACATAGAAGAAATATGAATGATGGAAACCGGACTTTTTTGATGGACCATGGCTTCGCCGAAAACCTGCAAGGGAATTACCCCCCCTCCGAGATAGTTCAAGCGAAGCACATCTTCAAACGCAGCAGGGTCTAAATTGAAAAAGCTTCCCTCAGGTGTTACAGTTGCCTTGGGACTATTTCCTCCGGCAGCGTTTACCATTACGTCTAATCCAGACCACTGCTTCAACAAAATTTCACAGGCGCTGCGAACTGAATCAGGACTTTGTGCATTCATCTTCAGACCAATACACTCGCTGTTACATTCAGACTGTATTTCGCTGGCAATTCGATCTGCTTTTTCCTGAGTTGTACTGGTAAAGGCAATTCTTGCACCTGCTTGGGCATAACCGCGCACCAAAGCACCGCCTAATACTCCACTGCCACCAATAACTAAAACACGCTTGCCTTTAATATCATAAAGGCCGCTCAAAAAATCAGACATTGCAATGAATCCATTTCAACAAATGGTAGGGCACATGCCCCAACCAAGTAGACATCAAATATAATTAGCCACGTTTAATTAGCCCCATAGCGTTCAGAAACCTCCAAAAATTGGAGGTTTGGGTAGTTTTTCTGAACCGTAGCCAGTCTAAAAGCATTGGGACAAAGGTAAGCCAGTCCATCGCGTTTATCTCGGGCTACATCTTGCGAATGCTCTTCCTTGAATTTTTCGATTTCCTTAGCTGTTCCGGTTATCCAGCGAACTACCGCGACATTAACCGGTTCAAAGCGGCATTTAGCCAGGTATTCCTCTTCAAGTCTGAATTTGATTACATCAAATTGCAGTTCACCCACTACGCCTAATATGGGTGCTGGAGAACTCAACGGATAAAACAATTGGGTTGCGCCCTCTTCGGAGAGCTGTCTTAAGCCCTGAGTCATCTGTTTGCTTTTCATAGGATCGGTGAGCCATACCTTGACGAAATGTTCGGGAGCAAAATCGGGAATGCCCTGGAACCGCAAGGACTCCGATTCAGATAATGTATCACCTATCGCGAAAGTGCCGGGGTCGTGCACTCCAAAGATATCACCTGCATAGGCAACATCAATTACCGTTTTATTATTCGCCATAAATTGGGTAGGTGCGGCCAGACGCACGGGTTTACCGGTTTTACAGTGAAGGGCTTTGTTACCTCGCTCAAATTTTCCTGAACAAATACGGATGTAGGCAATTCGGTCGCGATGTTTGGGATCGGTATTGGCCTGAATTTTAAAGACAAAACCAGTAAAGTTGGGCTCGGTTGCCTGGACTAAGCGTTCATCAGCCAGTCGGGCAACTGGAGATGGCGCGATTTCGACAATGCTATCGAGCAACTGTTTCACTCCGAAATTTCTGATGGCCGAGCCAAAATACAGTGGCCCAATTTCTCCTTTTAAATAACGATCTCGATCAAAGGATTCCATCGCCCCTTGAACTAGTTCAGCCCGTTCGCGAAGCTCAGCCAGGTACTTGGCTTCAAACCACTCGTCAAGCTTGGGATCATCTAACCCACTTACCTTGGCAATACTTTGTTTAGCTTCATCGCGATTGAAGAAATGCACCGTATTATCGATGAGGGAGTACACACCTTGAAACAGTTTGCCATTCCCGATAGGCAGGCTCATCGGCACGGGCTTTATGCCGAGTACCTTTTCAACCTCATCCATCAATTCAATCGCATCGCGTCCATCGAGATCGAGTTTATTCATAAAAATAATGATGGGAGTATTTCGCATGCGACACACATTCATCAATTTGATGGTCTGAGCTTCTACACCCTTCGTCGAATCAATCATCACCAATGCAGAATCAACGGCGGTTAAGGCTCTAAAAGTGTCTTCACAGAAGTCTTGGTGACCGGGAGTATCTAAGAGATTGATGTGACAATCGCGAAAAGGAAAGCTGATGGCTGAGGACGTGACCGAGATTCCTCGTTGCTGTTCAATTTTCATCCAATCGGACATGGCAAATTTTTTGTTGGATTTGGCCTTTACATGCCCAGCTTCACGAACAACTCCCCCATACCACAGAAATTTTTCTGTGATGGTTGTCTTTCCTGCATCTGGATGACTGATGATGGCGAAGGTGCGACGCCTTTCAATTTCAGTTTGGATTGAACTCATGGTTTCCGTTCTAGCACTAAAAACTATTTTTCGAGGGAAACCTAGAAAATCCCATAGAACTCGTTTTGTGGCGGTCGTTCCGGGTCTCGATGACCTGGCTTAGGTAATTTAAAAAAAACGCTTTTGGGCCGTTTTACTTTTAGTTCTTTGCAGAAATTGGGTTTGGGATTTGGACATGGATTCTTTTCGACTATGAAGGGCTTTAAATGCAACAAGTAAATAAAGAAGGGACATGGCGCGAGAAGGTAAAGCGACCCAGTCCAGAATTTCCCCGGCACTATTTAAAAGAGAGCCAGGAGTTTAAAAGTTGGGAGCAAATTGAACCAATAATGCTGGAGCTTAAGAACAGAAGCTGGAGCAGCAGTCATAGTTTTCATCAATGGATTGATGACTACTGCGAATTCAGTGATGCACTTCATGAGGAAGAATCGCGCCTTTATATCGATATGACCTGTGACACCCAGGACAAGGAAAAAGAAGCCGCTTTCCTCAATTTTGTAGAAAACATCGAACCCAAGATGGCGCCTTTGAGTGATGAGTTGAATAAAAAAATTTGCATGAGCCCCTTCTGTGATACATTGGATGCCAATGAATTTGGCCAGTGGATCAAATCGCTTAAAGTCCGAATTGAACTATTTCATACTGATAACATTCCCTTGCACACTGAAATTTCTCGCATCAGTCAACAATATCAGAAACTCAGCAGCGAGCTGACTGTTGAATGGGAAGGCGAAACCAAAACACTAAGCCAGATGGGGCCAATTCTTGAATTGCCTCAGCGAGAGAAGCGAGAAGCAGCCTGGAAAAAAATCGCGGAACGTCGCTCAGAAGCCGCTGAACAATTTGAGACCATTTTTGATCAACTTTTTCAGCTACGATGTAAGGTTGCAGAAAAATTGGGCTGTAAAAATTTTATCGACTATAGTTTTCGAGCATACCAAAGAGAAGATTACAATCCCGAGGACTGTTATTCGTTTCATGATGCGGTAGAAAAAATAGTTGTTCCCAAATATCGTGCTATTCTGGCTCAGCGAAGCCAGCAATTGGGAATTCAGCAATTGCGTCCTTGGGATTTAAGCTGTGATCCCCTGGGTAGAGATGCACTCAAACCCTTCGCAAGGACTGAAGAATTAGTAAATGGTGTGGGACGGATTTTTTCTAAAATTGACCCTGAGTTACATGAGTTTTTTTCAAAAATGGTTGACTTAGGTCTTCTTGATTTAGATAATCGCCGAGGAAAAGCGCCGGGAGGGTACCAATGTGGATTGGATGAATCGCGGCTCCCTTTCATCTTCATGAATTCGGTGGGCCAAGACGGGGATGTATACACTCTGTTGCATGAAAGTGGTCATGCCTTTCATCAATTTCTGACGCGCAACCAAAAACTCGGTTTTAATCGTCATGCCCCGATGGAATTTAGCGAAGTGGCCTCAATGTCAATGGAACGGATTGGCAGCACCTTTCTAAATGAGTTTTACAATCCCGAACAAGTCAAACGTTCATTGCAGATGCAAGATGAAGAAGTTTTTCGATTGCTTTGCTGGGTGGCCATGATCGATGCATTTCAAATGTGGTTGTATACACATCCACAGCATTCGCGGGAAGACCGTGCAAAAGCCTGGATTGATTTGGATAAACGCTTTGGCTCTTGTTTGGATTGGAGCGGACTCGAAGAGTACCGAGGTCGGGGCTGGCACCGCCAACTGCATATCTTTGAAGTGCCGTTCTATTACATTGAATACGGAATTGCTCAACTGGGCGCCTTACAACTATGGACACACTACACTGATTCTCCCGGGAAAGCCTTAGAGGCTTACAAACGCGGTTTAAGTTCAGGTGGAACACTGCGATTAACCCAGCTATTTGAACGGTCTGACTGTAAATTCTCCCTTCATGAAGAGACAATTGAGCCTCTTGTTCGGCGGTTGTGGGAGCGCTGGCAAGTCAATGCGAAGGCCTAAATAATTTTTAGCTTAAAACAAAACCATAAGAGGTGCCATGCCAAGTTCTGTCTGGCAGAATAAAACCCAAGCCGCCTTGCGCTTTTTTGAGCAAAACCGCGCTGAATTTATGCGGGAATTACGCGAAGTTGCCCGTATTCCCAGTATCAGTTTTCCCGGCTATCCGCAGCAGCAGCTGGAAAGAAGTGCCCAGGCGGTCGCAACCGCTTGCAGCCGCTGGGGTTTAAGTCAAGTAGAGATTCTGCGTTTTGAAGATGCCTATCCCTATGTTTACGGAGAATGGAAAGGAAGCACCGATAATCCTGATGCCCCTACGGTGTTACTCTATGCACACCACGACGTACAGCCTCCTCTAAAAGAAGAACTCTGGAAAAGTCCTGCCTTTGAACCGGTTGAACGTGAAGGTCGGGTGTATTGCCGAGGTATAGCCGATGATAAGGCCGGCATTTGGATACATCTAGCAAGTATTGGTTCCTGGTTAAGAACCGCCGGTGAATTACCTGTTAACATCAAAATTTTGATTGAAGGCGAAGAGGAAATCGGATCGCCCCACCTTGAAGCCTTTTTATCCGAGCATCAGGAGAAACTTCGTTGCGACTTGCTGGTTCTAACTGACCTATCCAATTATGACAGGGGAGTTCCCAGTTTAACCACATCGCTTCGTGGACTAGTAGTTCTCGATGTCAAAGCTAAAGCATTAGATCATG
>JBBQAD010000318.1:0-4791 GCA_038315885.1 Fibrobacteria bacterium
CATTGATTTGGCACGGCGCTTTCTTCCCCGCCAGTGATACATGCACGACGATGTTTCCAATTTTATCGACTATAGAAGTTGTGTGAAATTACTTCTTGACCTAGGGAAAATCCATAACCAAGAAACATGATTACATAGCAATGAAAATTATTCGATAAGCCACGGAGAAACCGTATGGAAAACAGAAGGTAAAACTCATGGACAAAAAGATTCTCCATTAACTCTTGAAGGTGAAAGAAGCGTTTTAAAAATTGGGAAGGCACTATTGAACAAGGGTATAACAAAAAATTAAAGGCAATTTCATTATTAACCATGGTGTAATTCCCGGAGCAGAGCCTTTAGCTGATTTTTTTTGAGCGCGTTCGATTGGGCTATTTAGAAATACTTACTTATGAGTCAACGATGGTATTAGTAACACACTCTGGAGTAATTAATGCAATCAGAATCGCCAGAAATGAGATTGAAAAAAATCAATTTGGAATTGAACATTATGAATTCTGTGAAATTCGGGAACTTGAGGTGGATGTAAATGCAAATGAATACTGAAATAGCCAAGGATTTGAGCTCCATGATCAATGGAAGCCGCGCTTGTTGCGACTTGCCCCTAAGAGACTGGTGAACATTTGGGAAGAGGATAGTATTACACATACTGTATCACCCAGAATAACCATTGAGTTATTCGACAAATCAAATGTTTGCAGCCAAAAAACAGCTACGGGGATTATAAACCCACAGATCATTTACAATTAACAAGCTATTGTTAATCTAACACTTTTTTCTATTTCAATATTTTTTTTCTCGCTCTCCCTCGTGCCTGAGCCCAGGTACCCGACCTTTGGACAAACCTTGAAATTTGCAACAAGGAGCAGTTATTCGGCCTTGCATGCACCATAGCTAATCTTATATTTAACGGGCACCTCAATTATGGACTCGGATTTTTTAGGACAAAATGTTGCTTAATCCTATTCTTTCAAGCGAGATTCCAGTAGGGAAACTATAGGCAATCATGATTAATAGCTGGAGTCACAGAACCTTTTTGGTAATCGCTTTCCTTGCGACCATCATAGCCAATTCCCTACAAGCGCAAGGAGGAACGGCTGTCATTTCTCTCATTGTGCAGAGCAGTGCTCGTCAAATGGCCTTGGGCGAGGCCGGAGTTACACTTCCAGGACCCTTTTGTATGTCCTACAATCCAGCCCTAACGGCTTACCCTGATGCAAATAAGCCCAATGCCAAAGTGAGCCTTGGGTACATGGATTTATTGCCCGTGCTTAACATCGACAATTTGAAAAATCGAACAATTGAGTTTCCCATTTACAATTATCCTGGATGGGGAGCTGTTGGATTTCAGCATAACACAACCAATTTTGGTGAAAATGAAATTGATGGATCTGGGCACGTCTTAGCCAAATTCAATGCCTATGAGTCCATTTACACCTTAAATGCCGCCATTAACCCCTCTGTCTATTTTTTTGATAAAGCGCCAGGGCAAATTTTTAATCTGTATACTGGAATGAATATTCATTTCTTTCATTCTGCCTTGGCTCCGGGGCTTAATCTTGAAGAAAATAAATCCGACGAAACAGCAAATGGATTTGCCTTCGACGCTGGGGTCCTCACTTCTAGCCAATCACCTTGGCTAGGCCTCGATCCATTTTTGGCCATGCAAGGTGAGTATAACATTGGCTTAGCATTACAAAATGTTGGCCCTTCGGTTTTTTATGTCGATGTTCAATATTCTGACCCCTTACCTATGACCATCCGGGTGGGCCATTCAGCAGGGCTCAAACTTGGAAGAATCAGTATTGGCAAGTATACATTCGGTTTATTCCAATTTCTTTTCACTGGAGATCTGGTGACTGAATTGGTATCCAGGGATAAAACCGACAAACCCAATAGTTCGTTTACGACTCTCTCACGTTACATTACAAATTTTGATGGCTTTGACTTTAAGAGAGAAACCATCAAAAGTTACGGTTTTGAAATTGGATTTTTTAATTGTCTGTTCGTCCAAACAGGAATTTTAAGCGACCAACCTGGTCTCCGCATGGAAAAGCACAGTGGCTTTGGACTTCGCCTTCCCTTTCCCATTTATGGTGTAACATTGGCATACCAAGATGCTGAAATTAGCTCAGAATATGGCGGCATTCGCCGGGGTCAGAAGGTCTACAACTTCTCTGGAGAGCTTCAGTTTTGAGCAATGGGAAATTGAAGCTTATTTCCAGTCACCAAACTCATTCCCAATCTCCAAACCAGGTCGTTCCAGAATCCCATTTTAGGGCCACGCGCCCCCGCAATGCCGGCACACGATTTCACCTCGTCGTCACCGGGGGGCCGGGAGCGCGGCGGAAGTTGACGACCCAGCCCGTTTTCTTCAGGTACCGCAGGATGCGTTTGCGGGCGCTCTGCTCTACAGCCACGATATCTCCTGCGTGGGGGCAAGAAGGGAGGCCTTAGTAACTACTTTACTTATGTTGTCGGGCATTCTGAGCCTGGAATAAATTTGTATAGAAGACTTTTAATCAAAGGAAAATGAATGTCGAAAATCAAATGGATTTTTATAGCGATGACGCTCGCCTTGGCACTTTTGGCTTGTTCTCATGACGAAACCGATCCGCTGGGCCCTGGAGACGGAGGCACCGATTCCCCGGGAGATACTATCCGATCGTTGCGAGGCACCTGGGCGCGTGATACGGTGCTTAAAAATATTTTCTCCGACTCCACAACGGCTGATTATGTTGTCATCGGCAACCTCATTCTAAACGCGAAGGTTACTCTGGAGCCCGGTGTCGTTATCGCCGTCAAACAGAATGGGTCCATCGAAGTATCAACAACGGGTTCGATTTCTGCTGTAGGCTTGGACACTAATCGCATCATTATCCGCGGCGAACAAAACGTGGCGGGATATTGGAAAGGTATTGAAATCAATAGCAACAGCACATCCAATCGGCTCTCACGCGTACGGGTGTCCAACGGCGGCAGTGATGGTTTTACCGGTGCCAGGCATAAAGCCAATATTACTTTGGAGGGCTCTGGGCGCTTGGCCATGGATCATAGCGTTTCTAGCCTGAGTGGCGACGCTGGATTGATCCTGCTTGGAGGCAGTTCTGTACTCACCTCCGACTCCAATGTTTTCGTCGGTAATCTAGGAGCACCTGTGAAAGCCAGACTACGGCATTTCGGTTATTTCGACTCCATGTCCACCTATTCAACTAACGGTAAGAATTACATCGACAACCACTATGAAGGTTACAACAGCGATGTAACAGCTACTCTCACCTTGCAGTCTCTCGATGTGCCCTATGAAATCGAAGGTGTGGATCAGGACATTTCCGGAGCCGTCGTCATTCTACCCGGAGCTCGCTTTTTGGCGGTACAGGACGCGGGATGGACGGTGAAGGCCGGCGCGTCGGTTAAAGCGGTGGGCAATGATTCTGCGAAGATTGACTTTCGCGGCCATGAGGATATTGAGGGCTATTGGAAAGGATTCAAATTCGTGTCCAATAGCACCGCCAATGAGCTCACCTATGTCGTTATCGCCAATGGTGGTTCCAAAAGCTTCGACGGTAATCTAGAGAAAAAGGCGAACGTGCAGGTGGAGAGCGGACGCCTCAAAATGACGCATACTGAAATTCGTAAAAGCGGTGCCTTCGGGGTTTACCTGCTCAATGAAGCGGCATCGCTGCCGGAATTCTCACAAAACACCTTCAAAGCGAATGCGGATGCGCCGCTGAAAGTCATGATGGGTCATTTCAAATTCCTGGATTCCCTCTCGGATTATATGGGCAATGGCAAGGCTTATATCGATCACAACTTTCTCGGATACGCCAATAAAGTAGAAGGCACCAACCCCTGGCAGGCCTTGAACGTGCCTTACCGGTTAGTTGGTCAAGATCAGGATATCGATGGCGCAGTAACTGTAGCTCCCGGAACGCGATTTGTTGCGGCCCAGGACATGGGTCTGGTAGTCAATTTAAGCGGGTCGTTCAAGGCCGTTGGCACAGCGGAAAAGAAAATCACTTTCGTCGGAGAGGGCGGAAATGCTAGTTGGAAGGGTTTGCGGTTTTTGTCCAACAGCACGAGTAACCAGCTAGAGCATGTGGAAATTTCCGGGGCTGGCAGCAAAGGCTTCGACGGTGCCAATCGCAAGGCAGGCATCGAAGTTGGCGCCAGTGGTCGCCTGACTATTTCTAATTCCACCATCAAGAACAGCGGCGGAGTTGGCATCCGAAATCAGGGGGGTACCCTGGTGCAATCCGGCCTGGTTTTCGAGGGTAATGCCGCCGAAAACTTTTTTCCGGTTCTCTAGTCATGGTCTGAGACATTGAAGCTTCAGGAGTTCGACTTTGTCATTCTGAAGCCACCCGATAGCTTCAAGCTCTTAATTGATTAACTAAGAAAAGGAAGTAAAATAAAAATGGCTCAACAGCATTTCGTTTCGCAGTTCAAAATACCGAACGAGCAATTCGGGTTTTCAGTTATAGCTTAAAAGAAGGCAAGGAAGAAGCATGAAACAACTAAGCCATTTCTTAGCTAGTGAATTACTCAAACCCTGCTTTATTTTTTTCAACTAAAGACCAAGTATCGTTTACACGACCCTCCGTAGGGCCGTTTTCTAAATTAAGCACCCCTCTTGGGCATACAGTTGAGCACATGCCACAGCCGACACAAGAAGCACGAACAATATTTTGACCTCGCTGAGCATACCAGCGCACATCAATTCCCATTTCACAGTAGGTAGAACAGTTTCCGCAGGATATACACTGTGCCCCATTGGTTGTAATTCGAAAT
>JBBQAD010000245.1:0-5840 GCA_038315885.1 Fibrobacteria bacterium
AATTGATTTGAACCCGCAAGTCGGCGATAGTAGCTTCTAACTGGGCAATACGAGGTAGAGCATTGGCCTCTCGGGTCCTGGCTTGCTCCAGGCGACTGAGATATTCATCGTATTTCATTTCTTCAGTGACCGCGATACTGTGAACGCCCAGTAGCCCACTAACAAGAAGTATCCACTTTATATTTGGCTTTTTTTGTAATGGATTCAATGTATTCAGTTTGAATCTCCCTTTTTGTTGTGTCACTTCAATGCGCAAGTTTAACCTTAATCTCTTCATACTCAGTTTCATAGTCACGCAAGGTCTGTTTTTCTCGTTCCAGTTCTTCTTCCAGTTGCTGCTTCTCTGCCTCTAGGGATTGCACTTTTCGTTCAGCTGCATCGGCAGAGGCAATGGCCGTTTCAAGTTCATTTAATTCGCTGACACTAGGTTTTCTAGCACAGGATAAAAAAAGCATCAGCACAAAAGGGACAGCCCAGAAGGGTGACACTCTTTTAAAATTGTGAGTAGTCAAATTTTTTGGATTAACAGATGGATAACACATCTGCTGAACATAATTATCTAATTGCGTTAGAGCAATTCTTCGGGCGAATGACGTAGGAAGCAGGCTGAATAGGCACCTATCTGCACAGCGATAGAATAAGGGAAACCGTGTCTGCCAATGGTCTCGGCATAACGTCCACCCATGCTTCCAATGTTTGCACCACCGTAATGTTCGGAATCACTATTGTAGACTTCTTCATAGAAACCTTCATCGGGTACCCCGAGCATGTAGTCAAGTACTGGTTTACTTGAAAAATTAAAAACACATATAAAAAAGGAAGTCGTTTCACTGGGGCCGGGTATCCGGCGAATAAAGGCCAAGACGGGGGAAGTCTTTTCATTTGAGTTTACCCATTGCATGGTTTCGGGACTGCTATCGAGTTCATGCAAGGCACGATTTTTTAAATAGAGCCGGTTTAAATCCCAGACACTTTGGTGAAGGCTAAAAGGGTGTGGACTCCTTAACGCTTCCCAGTGCAGAGTTTGGTTAGGCTGCCAGGGGCTCTTTTCTCCAAACTCATAACCCATGAAATGCAATTTTTTTCCGGGGTAGGCAAATAGATAGGCAAAGACCAATCGGGCCTGCGCAAAGCGCTCTGCGATGTTACCATGGAAACCAGCCAACAATGTCTCAGCTTCCAATAAATTGCTGCTGTGGGTAAGAGGAAGCACATATTTTTCACGAAAGGCAAAGGGCAAACTGATCTGTAATGGATTAGGTAAATCATTGCGTTGTCTGTCGTCGATGCGCAGAAACTGTATCAGATCATATTCCCATCCGCGATTCCAAACTAAATCAAATCCCAGGCCGCCCGCTTCAATGGCTGAAGTGATTCTCGGAAAAGCAGAGGTGTCTTCAGCGATTAACAGTCTATCGGGATATTTTTGATGCAGTTCTTGGCTGAGCTGCTGGAGAAAGGCTACGGCCTCGGAGTCCTGATTTTTAGAGTTAGTGAGCTCCATCTCAGAAGTAACTTGTTCGGTCGATGTCTCGCTATTCCAGGAGCGGATAATTTCAGAGACCGAATTGATGCGAATTCCATCTCCATTGTAATACTCCAGGCTATGTAATACACTAGAAAGCAGAAAACTGCGCACTTGGGGCTTGCTGAAATCAAAACGCTTGGTATGCCATTTGGAATGAACTTGCCCTTTGGCTCCATAGAGCTCGCTTCCATCATAAAGCTCGAGCCCATTGCTATTCATGGGAAAGTGTGCAGGCATCGATGTTACAATAACGCCGATTCCCTGCTCGTGGCATTTTTCGGTAAATTCCGCTAGATCCTGGGGTTTTCCAAAGCGGCTGCTGGGTGCAAAGAATCCCTCAGTTAAATAACCAGCAGATTCATCCAGTGGATATTCATAGATGGGCAAGAGTTCAACGTGCGTGTATCCTCGGTCCTTGAGATACAGTGGCATTCTCTCAGCAGCCTCTTTGAAACTGAACTGACCTTCTGGTTTGGCTCCCGCAGCCCAGGTACCGATATGAACTTGATAAATGCTAATGGGTGCCGAAAGAGAATTAACTGTCCGGCGTTTCTCTTCCCAGGATTGCTTTTTTCCGTTTACTTTCCACTGTTGGGGGACCAGGGCTTTGTTGCTGGGCCGCAATTCATATTCCTTGGCCACTGGGTCGATTTTATCATGTAATCGGCCATCCTTTAGACGCAGACGAAAACAATAGCTTTGGCCTGGTGTTACATCAGGAATAAACAACTCCCAAACGCCAAAGGGTTCTCGTTTAGCCATGGGATGAAAACGGTGATCCCAATTATTGAAATCAGCTACTACAGAGACCCCGAGCGCTAAGGGAGCCCAGACAGCAAATAGGTAGCCACTTACATTTCCAAATTGTGTGGCATTACAACCTAAAAATTTGTCAATTGAGCTTGATTTTCCATGGCTGAATGCTTCCAGCAGATTTTGAGCGATGAGTTGAGAGTAACAATAGGCGTCGTGCCGGCTTTGCCAAACCCCATCTTTATTTTTGAACTCTATCCGGTATTCCTCTGGTTTTTGTGAATAGTTCACTTCGAATAGATGCGAATAGGATAGACGGCTGGCCTCGACTGTTTCTGTTTTGGACTGGACGCGAACAGAATCACTATCAGGTTGGTAAATACGCAAAAGCCATTGTTTATTTTGCTGATGAAGTCCCAAAAGCGAGTGTGGATTGGAAGAGGAACAGTTTTCGAGCGAAGAAAGACCCGCTTTTAGCTCTGCCGCATTCATGCTAGGTCTCTGATTGTTAAACGAAAATCGACTTGGTGGGCGTTGCTAGGTTCGAACTAGCGACCCTCTGCGTGTAAAGCAGATGCTCTGGACCAACTGAGCTAAACGCCCCCATCAAGCCAATTTAATGTTTTCCCTTTTCAACCGATTTTTTATCGGGAGCAATGAGTAATGCTATGGGAATGATGATAAAAAAACCAACTACTAAAACTATTGGAGCTACACTTAAGGATAAGGGATTGTTGGCGGGACCTTGTTTAAGTAGCACAAAACCCAAGGCGAGCACCAGTACCCCAATGCTTAGCCCGATCCAATTCCGTTTTCCAAAAAAAGCGTTTTCCATATACTCCCCTGAAAGTTAGGAAATCAAAAGCGGTTTTTCATCGCTTTGCGTGTCTTTCGTAAGCTTCGATAATGTCCATGACCAAACGATGGCGAACTACATCTGAGACATCTAGTTTGACCTGCCCTATACCTTCAATATCGCTCAAAATTTTTCGCGCATGAGCAAAACCTGAATTCTCATTGCGCGGTAAGTCCACTTGTGATTCATCGCCCGTGATTACCACTTTGGTATTTAAGCCAATACGGGTTAAAAACATTTTCATTTGCAGTGTGGTAGTGTTCTGACCTTCATCTAAAATCACAAAACACTTGCTCAAGGTTCTGCCTCGCATATACGCTAGGGGTGCGATTTCCACAGCGTTCATATCGCGGTAGGCCTTCAATTTTTCAGGCGCGAGTAGGACACTCAATGAATCATGCAATGGGCGCATATATGGGGCTATCTTGTCTGAGATCTCGCCTGGCAAAAATCCCAGACTCTCGCCGGATTCGACTGCAGGTCGACAGAGAATCAATTTATTGACCAGTTTTTTTTCAAGGGCTGCCACCGCCAAAGCCACCGCAATAAATGTTTTACCGGTGCCTGCAGGTCCTGCGGCGAAAGTGATATCATGGCTTTTGATCTCTTGAATCAGGCGTGATTGGCCTTTGGTTTTAGCCTGAATGGGATTTCCGTAACGGTCAATCAATATTGGTTTTTCAAAGGGTATTTCTGCGGATTTGGTCTGAGATGAATTTTTATCAATAATTTCATTCACTAAAAAGTCAGTCAATTCATGACCATTTCGCATCGCTTCAAATAGTCTTTCCAATGATTCGCGTGCATGGTGAGCATTTTCAGGTGATAGGGCCTGGATTGTAATACCTGGTTCGCGCGATAGAACTTTGACTTGGAATAGATTTTCCATTCGGACAAAGTTTTTTTCACCCTCCCCAGCCAGCCTAATTTTTTCTGAGTCACTGCAGGGCAGGTGAAGACGGATTAGTGATGCTTCCATAGGGGCTACTTTTTGTAACCTTGGCGCACTGATTCGAGCTCTTGCTCTTTCTCTTCGAGGGCTTTGCGCTTTTCCTGGAGTTCCGTTTCTAAGGCAATTCGCTCACTGCGCAACTTGGAAAGCTGGGCCTCAGCTGCCTCCGCTTCGGCTTTTGCGCTCCCCAAATCAGAAATTTCTTTTTGATTGGGTCGACTTGCGCAATTCATCAAATAGAAGCTTAACCCAAAAAGGCTTAAGCAAAATAGAGACGACGCCTTCAGGGTTTACTCGAATCAGAAGGGCTTGAAGGCTTCTCTTGTCTGAGTTCGTGTGCGCGTTTCTCAGCAGCTTCAGCAGCTCTGCGTGCTTCATCAAGGCGCATGGCCTCGAAATTGTTTCCGCCCTCATTGGATTTTGATGGCTTATTTGAACAAGCAGTTCCTAAAATCAAAACACAAGCCATCGAACTCAAAAAGGTCAGTTGGCACACTTTACTTAGTTTCATCCATTTCTCCGCTTTGATACTTGCAACCTAATGCAACCCATAAACTGCAAGCCAGACCCGTTTGCAGCTGCCTCGCTAAACTTACATAGTTTTAGGGGCGAATACATGCCAAAAATCACAACCAAAAGAACCTGGCCTGAACTTAGGGCAACAAAGAAATTTCAATTGATTTGGTTACCGATTAGGCTGTATTTTATCTTTTAATCAAAACCAACATAGAAAGCGGGCTATTTTGTATGCAGGCCGATCTGGGCGGAATAATTGAAGGACTTCAGGGAAAAACCATACAGGAGGAACTGGTTCATAATTTTGTGGACTATGCCTACTTTGGCTCAGATTTAAGTGATTTATCCGATGAGTATACCAATGTACTTCTGGTAACCAACTTGGTGCATTCCAAAGTGATTGAATTAGCAGAAGAAGTAGATATTACTGCTATCTGTTATACTAATGGTCATATGCCCAAAGAAAAAGATATTCAAAGAGCTAAGGAATTGGAAATTGATATGTTTTCAACGCAACTACCCGTACAAGAAGCCAGAAAATTTTTACAGAATCAATTTGGATCCACACTAGAAATTATCGGTCCTAAGTTGATCTAGTATTACAATTGCGATTGATTGCAAGCCTGTCTTTATTCTGTTCTCAGTTTTGATTAAATTGGGTTGAATTTTTTTTAATTCTATTCAATATTCATCAGTTGTTCTCGGATTATTTCAATTTCTTCTTTCATTTCTACACAACGGTGAATGATGTCAGAATATTGACTTTTGGTACCCAAAGTATTGACTTCCCGAAGAATTTCTTGTTGTATAAAACCGAGTTTCTTGCCAGGACTTTTTGATTGTTGCAGCGTTTCCTTGAATAGATTCAAGTGAGAATCCAGCCGGACCAATTCTTCTGTAACATCCATTTTCTCTGCCATTATACCTAATTCGGTTGCAACTCTATCTATTGAAAAGCTTTGAGATTCGCCAACTAATTCGGCAATGCGATTTTGGGTCTTGGCTAAATACTCCTGTTGCCGACGGGGAATCAGTGTCAGAATCTCTATTCTGTTTTGATCCAATTTATTCAAGCGGTTAAACATATCTTCGGAAAGCCGACTGCCTTCTTTTTCACGGGAAAGTTTAAACGCTTCACAGGCTTGTTCAAATAACGGTAGAAGTCGTTGCTCCACCCTAATTTCATCATGAGTACCCTGTATTACAGTAGTGATTTCAGGAAGTTTCAGCAGGTT
>JBBQAD010000196.1:0-6757 GCA_038315885.1 Fibrobacteria bacterium
GGAACAGGTCGAAGGTTTATTGCTTTAAAATCAAGTATCCGTAATAAAGAAAAGATAAATGAGAATGCTTATGTTACTCTAAGCTTTCACTTGCTGGAAGGATAAATTCAATCAACTCTTAGCCGAAAATCTTTTCCCTCAATTCAATGTAATTTAACCTTCAATTTGTTGAGATAAAACCTCCGACACCGCGGTTGGAGTGCTTCAAATAGCTGTCGATTTTGATGTAAACACACAAAAGTGTTCTCACAGCAGCATAACAGATAAAATCCTTCCGAGCCGATTAGCCATTTTAAGAAATAGAAATCTCGTAATTTTTACTCGGAAAGGTAAATTTGTTGAGTAAATAGAGATTATTGATGCATAAAATAGCTACTTAATGCGTTTTATTGTCCTATAATTGAGATTCTGTGGAGTAAAGTTTCTACAGTTTATAATTTTCCGGCGGTAATATCTTGTTCCAGAGCCTACTATTAGTGGATGAAATCTCTCTTCGAATATTTGGATTATCGAGAATTTCTCCGCGATTTATACGAATTTCGTAAACAGGAAAAATCATGGTATTCCCTTCGCTCCATGGGCTCGAAATTAGGAATGGATGCCTCCTTTCTTTTGCGAATAATGCAAAAGCAAGAACAGCTTCCCCTGAAAAAAATTCAGCCCATTGCCAAATGTCTTCAGTTCAATAAGAGTGAAACAGAATATTTTTCTGCTTTGGTAGGCTTTTCGAGAGCAAAAAGTAACGAGCAGGCGGCATTATACTTTGAAAAGTTAATGGCACTTAAACCCATCAATGCATTTTTTCTTGAACCACTACAATATCAATACTATCAAAAGTGGTATTACTCAGCTGTTTTGTCCTTGGTTGCTTTTTTTCCGGTTGATAAAAATTATCTGCACTTGTCGCGAACACTAACGCCTTCGATTTCAAAAAAAGAGGCGAAGGAAGCGATTGAATTACTCGAAAAATTGGGATTGATTACAAAAAATGAGCTGGGCATCTATGAAAGAAGCCATCGCCATATTTCAACTGGACCACAAATAAAGACTCTGGCTGTAAGAAAATTCCAAAAAGAAATGATTGCTCTATCTGAACAGTCTTTAGACCGATTTCCCCGCGAACTAAGGGATATATCCACTCTAACTGTAAACATGAAAGCCGAAACACTGGAAGACATTCGAAAAATCCTTTCCGATTGCCGACAATCGATCACCTCACGAGTATCTGAAGATGAAGAGACCGATTGTGCCTATCAAATCAACATGCAGGTTTTTCCCTTGACTGTAACTCCACTATCGGAGACTTCCAGATGAAAAATCTGATGGTACTTTTACAATTTCTTTTGATAAGCTTTCTTTTCTTAAGCAATTGCGGCAACTCTGATAAACTAGCCGGCGGTGGCGGCTCATCAGAGACCCAGAACGGAATTACGGGACTAGCTCTTGGTATCGATCAAAAACCGATTGCGCATGCAGAAGTGATTTTACGACCTGCCGACTATTTATCTGAAAAAAATTATTCTATGCAGTTGGCCAGACAGAATTCAATTGGTTCAAAAATTGCCTTGGCCAAACAAAATCACCTGTCTTATGAAACTGTAACAGATGCTGAAGGTCGTTATTCCATTGATTCAATTCAATTGGGACACTACCGTCTCGAAATTAGAATAGGAGCAAGCGCTTCGCTGCTTGATTTTATTCTCGCAGCCCCGTCTTCAAGTGGTCCAACTCAATTGGAAAACTCTATTCTAAAACCCTTCGCAACTGTTTCAGGGCTAGTCCCCTTATCCGAGCTAAAAGATTCGTCTAAAGCCTTCATACAGATCTATGGATTAGAGCGACTTATTCCAGTTAATCAAGACGGCCAATTCACCATTTCAGATCTCCCAGAAGGCGATTTCAAATTCCGATTAGTGATTACCGGAAAAGAAAAATCGGGTTTCGATTTTGCCCGAATTTCAACAATAAGTGATTCAATACAAACGGTTTCATCTTACCAAGGCTGGAGCTATAGTTCACGTATTTTCATAAACTCTACTAGCACTGGAGTGTTTGTTAGTGAGAGCCTTTACAATTTTCCTTTATTAATTCGCCTAACATCGAGCGATTTTAATTTTTCGCAAACGAAATCAGATGGAACAGATATCCGATTTTCAAAGGCCGATGGAATTGCCATTCCCTTTGAGATTGACTATTGGGACTCTACTGCAGGAAAGGCCGCTATCTGGGTATTGCTGGATACACTTTATAGTAACAGAAATGACCAACATTTTTTCCTTTACTGGGGGAACAGCTCGGCACTTAATCGATCAGCAAGCAATCCCGTTTTTGCTGCTGATACTAATGCCTTGGCTGTGTTACATCTTTCCGAAGACCCTCAACTTTCTGCAATTGAACAGAGAAACCTGAATAAAAATTCCGTTCCCTCGGGACTTGATTCATTGAAGGGGATAATGCACGATGCTACCGGAAATGGTCATTTTGGAAAAGCTGATTTTTTTCAAATTATTTCGACAGAAGGCGTTATTGGCCGCGCCGTCGAATATACTTCAAATAATTACCGCAATGGAGGAATTACAATTGTTCAACCCTACGGCCTTCAAAATAAAGCGTATACATGGAGTGCTTGGGTGAGGCCAACTCAACCCCAAAACCAGGCCTGCATTATTGGCGAACCCAGAAACAATTCTAGATTAACCTGGGGTGGTTCAGAAAGCGGGCAAAATCAATTTAAAGCATCACTTGTTGAAAAAATGATTGATACTGCAAGCCAAACTTACAATGCCGTTTTAAGCCAACAACAAGTAACTGACCAATGGTATTTTGTTGCTGTTACAGCTTCAAAAGCAACGAAGACAATTACTTTATATATCAATGGGCAAATTGTGGGCACAAAAAGCTGGACCAATGATTTGATACAAATGCCCGGTACTACAGAAAAAATTCAAATCGGTGGCAGCTATGTAGCCGACGAGGCTTTTATTGGAAAAATAGATGAAGTTCATTTGTCTTCCGAAATGCAATCAGAAGACTGGATACGGCTTTCCTACGAAAACCAAAAACCGCAGGGGAGTCTGTTGTTGCATCGTGAATAAAGACAAAAACTTTCCTGCTTAATCCCCGGCATTTTTTTCCTTCCCGCTAGCCTTCTTTGCCCCTTCCTATTCTGAACTCTGTGTCAAACTCTCAGAATCCCCATTATTTGCTGTTCAAAATCGATGGCATTCAATTTGCGTTTCACTCCTCAGTTGAAGTTAAACCTAAAGTAGAGTGGGATTTTCACGGTAAACAATCATGCAAGAGATTCAGCCCAACAAACTAAATGATTTCCAACCTCGTTCAATCAGTGAACCAAAGGCTGGCATCTCTCTGCATGGAGACAATTCACCTGTTAAAGTATCTGAGGCTGAAAAGCACCAAAAAATGTGGAATGCCAGTCAGCAATTTGAAGCGATGTTTTTGAATCAGCTATACAAATCCATGCGTGAAACAATCCACGAATCAGAGCCCACCGAAGAATCCAATGGACGCGCAATTTTTACTGAGATGTTAGACTATGAAACCGCCAAACGCAATGCGCTCTCCGATGTGGGTAAGCCCGATGAAAACGGAAAGCTTCCCGGAAGTACAAATCGCCTAGCCGCTTTGATTTATCGCTCACTCCAGAGCCGTGATGAAAATGAATTGGGCACATTATTACAGGGAGCCAGACAAGCGAATCAACCCGATTTGAGCGCTTTTAAAGGTGTTGGTCTACAATCCAGCTTGGGAAATGCGAGATATATGGATGAAGACGACCTGAAGCCCCTCATTGATAAAGCATCCCAAAAATATCAACTCTCACCTAATCTATTGATGGGTGTGATTAAGCAGGAATCAGCAGGGAATCCCTACGCTGTTTCACCCAAAGGGGCTAAAGGCTTGATGCAGTTAATGGATACAACTGCCCGAGACTTAGGAGTGACAAATTCCTTTGACGCCACACAAAACGTGATGGGAGGCGCAAAATATCTGCGCCAAATGATGGATCGTTTTGGTGGAGATGAAGCGAAAGCATTGGCGGGATATAATGCCGGTCCAGGTGCCGTAGAAAAGTATGGTGGAATTCCGCCCTATAAAGAAACGCAAGATTATGTCAAGAAAATACTCGGGCGAAGAAAAACATTTGATTTAATGGAATCACAATAGGAGTTGGCCATGGAACAGGCCCTTAATCACAAGGCAACATTATTTTCTGCGAACCCTGCTCAATCCGATCACGGTAGTATGGGGACACTATCCCCTGCTGCCGAGCGGAAAATTTTGGCAGAAAAGTTTATTCGAAATTTGGAAAGCCAAGCCAAAGCTTATATGGAATATAAAGCTGTATGTGAACAACAGCGAATGGCCTTGGTTAATAATCAGCTAGAAGAAAACCAAGCTGTAAATCGTAGCCTTGAAAGCATTACACCAAAACTCGACCAAATGAATCGGGACCGTCAAGAAATTTCACATGCGATATTAGATCTCGAACCTAGTAACCTTCGTCGATTTCGAATGCAGAGTGACAAACCGATTAAGTGCGAAAAAATTGTTTCTCTGGTTGATTCAGAATATACAGAAAGAATCTTGAAGGCACGCGATTTATTGGTTCAAAATGCCAAGGCCGCACAACAGCTCAACCAAATCAATATCAGTCTAGTAGAAAATGCTAGAAAAATAATACATACCACGGTAGCCATCGTTACATCGGTCGCAAATCGCGGAAAACAGGATCTACAGGGAACCTACGGTTCAGATAGACATCGCCACGAAGTCAAAAAGCAAGTGCGCAGTCTTTTTAGTTGCAAGGCATAATATGTCACTTCTTCAATCCTTAAGCATCGGCAACAGTGGTCTGGCAGCGTCTCAGGTGGCCATTAATGTAACCGGTCAAAACATTGCCAATGCGAATACTGAAGGCTATTCGCGTAAGAGATTGGATCTTGCTCCGGGTCAACGCCGCGACTCCACTTATGGAGAAATGGGTTTTGGTGTTGACATTAAATCTATCACCCGAATTAAAGATATTTTTATCGACCAGCAATTGGCTGAGCAAACGACTCAAAAGGGCTATTTCACCACACTCGATGATGCGTTGGAGCGGGTGGAAAACATTTTTGCTGAGCCCAGCGATCAAGGTCTCAATCAAACTTTAAACAATTTCTGGGATGCCTGGCAGGATTTAGGGAATAATCCATCGGACTTGTCGGCACGGGAAGTGGTACGTTCAAATGCACTCGTACTTACCGATACATTCCATTCTCTCTCGCAAGAAATGTCGGATTATCAGCTCTCACGTAATGATGAGCTGGAAGCCAAAGTAAAGCAAATTAACGGTTTGTCTCGAGAGATATACAATCTAAATCTGGAAATAGCTGCTGCTGAAATAGACGGAAAAAGTACCGCCAACGATAGCCGTGACCGGCGCGATCAACTGATTCAGAAAATGTCAAGCATGGTTGATGTCACCTTTGTAGAAGATATCAACGGAATGATTACCCTGACAACCGGTGGAAATATCATCGTAGGGCCAACCAGTGTTACTGAAATTGAAATGTCTAGGCAGGGTAAATTAAATGAGAATTTGGAAACCGAATCTAAAGTTATTCTTCGTTTTGCTGATTCAAAGAAAGAGTATAAACCATTAGGCGGAGAAGTTAAGGGAATACTGGATGTGCGCGACAAGGTAATGCCCGAATATATCACTAAATTGGATGATCTGGCAAAAGCAATCGTTACTTCCGTTAATGAAATCCATAAGGGCGGATACAATTTAAATCATAACACTGGCGTACTATTCTTTGACGAAAAAGGGCTAAAGGCTAATTCTTTTAACGTCTCTGCTGCAATACTCTCCGACGCTAAAAATATTGCTGGAGCTGAAGGGGGTACTTCTGTTGGTCCCATTCCGCTAGCTTCCCCGGCAGATTTTGCCGGAATTCCCGCAAGTGCATCGCCTACCCTTAATTTGAAATCAGTTCAACCGGTCTACCGCAACATTGTAAAAGATAGTGTTACTATTACACTGGCCAACGGAGTTCGACTAGAAGAAGGCAGCGGAAAAGATTATGTCGTGGATTATGAAAACGGCTTAATCACTTTTATCAATTATTCCCGCTACGCAGCAGGTGATAATGTCAATATCGATTTTCGCTACAGCCAGGCCGGCTATCCAGGTGACGGCAATGGCGGAAATGCCATTAATATTTCAAAACTACGCTCCAAATCAACAATGTCGAATGATGCCTTAGGCACCCCTAGCCAATCGATTGCGGAGTATTACAGTAGCTTTATTGGAAATCTGGGTATCCAACGCAATCAAGCAAATTCAAATATGCAAACTCGAAAGTTTCTAGCCACTCAGTTACAAAATCAACAATCGGCCTTGTCGGGTGTTTCCATCGATGAAGAAATGGCCAATATGATCAAGTTTGAGCACAGTTATCAGGCCTCCGCACGCTATATGAGTACCATTAGCAACATGCTGGATGTCTTGATGAACATGTAAAGTAGGTAATCAATGCCAAACAGAATAACGTTTACTCAAATGAACAACACGGTGCAAGAGAACTTGCAACGTAACTATGTGAAATTGGATGGACTCCAATCTCAGCTTTCCTCAGGAAAACGTTTGACCCGGCCTTCAGACGGTCCGGTTGATATTACTAATGCCATGGACTTGCGCACCAACATCCAGGAAATGAATCAATTCCAAAGAAACAATGATGATGGGCGT
>JBBQAD010000126.1:0-8525 GCA_038315885.1 Fibrobacteria bacterium
CAAATTCAAATAACCCGATTGTTCAGGAACTGGTCATTATTACCGGGGGCCTCGGACCCACTCGCGATGACTTAACCCGTGAGGCAATCGCTCGCTACATGGGTGTGAAATTGGAAATGAGGCCAGAGCCCATCGCCTGGATTGAAGAATATCTGGCTAAGCGAGGGGTACAGGTCAATGAGCAGCAACTGGTGCAATGTGTGGTGCCAAAGGGAACAGAGGCCCTTCGCAATCATTGGGGAACTGCCTGCTGTTTCAGTTTTGAAACAAATAAAAAGGCTGTATATGTCTTTCCGGGTGTGCCCGGAGAACTGCGCCAAATGTTACTGCATTATGTTATTCCCAAAGTAAACCAGGCTTTGCATCGCTTAGAAAAAATGCTCTGGACCTGGGGTTTATCAGAATCGCGCCAGCAAGCCTTGCTGGAGTCGATAAAAATTCCTGAAAGCATTCAATTTTCGTCGCTTCCCTCTGAACGAGGTGTACAGATTTCCCTGACCCAATTGGTAACAGCCGAGCAGAAAGTTAAAGCGGAATCTGATTTGGAGACGCTCTGGACAGAACTTCGCAGCCGCTTGCCGGATGAGTGTATCATCGATGAATCAGGGCTCGATTTACAAGCTTGTATCGCCTCAGAGTTACAAATAAGAAGAAACACTGTTGCAGTGGCGGAGTCTTGTACTTCAGGAGCGCTGGGCTTTTTACTGACCGAAACGCCAGGAAGCAGCCGTTATTTTCGCGGTGGCATTCTCACCTATTCCAACGAAATCAAAACACAATTTTTAAGTGTGGATGCTCAATTATTGCTTGCCAAAGGAGCCGTCTCCGAAGAAGTCGCCGTGGAGATGGCAAGAGGCTGTCTCAAAACGATGGAAGCCGATTATGGCTGTGCCATTACCGGAATCGCCGGCCCCGATGGGGGCAGCGCAGATAAACCGGTGGGAACAATTTGGTTAGCGGTAGCCGGCCCTGATGGCGTTCGCAGCGAGCGTTTACAACTGCGCGGCACTCGAACGGAAAATCGCTGGAGAGCAGCCTTTGCCTGCCTCAACTTGCTACGAATAGAAATTCAAAGTGAAGTAATTCAAGCTACTGCTAAAAAAAACACTTGAACATAAGTGCAGTAATATTTAAACTCAATAAATCTCAAAAGGAGTAAATCATGGCCAACAAAAAATCATCTGCCCCAGTTTCCGACGAGGGCAGCTCCAATAAAAAGCGAGCGGTCGAGGCCGCTGTCGCCCAAATCGAACGCAACCACGGCAAGGGCTCCATCATGACCCTGGGCAGCCAGGAAATTATAAATGTACCCGTTGTCGGAACGGGATGTATACAGTTGGATATGGCTCTGGGAGTCGGTGGACTTCCCAAAGGCCGTGTGATCGAAATTTATGGCCCGGAATCCTCGGGTAAAACTACTCTCACCTTACATGCTATCGCGGAAGCCCAAAAAGCCGGCGGAGTCGCGGCCTTTATTGATGCCGAACATGCCTTTGATGCCCAATATGCAAGACGCCTGGGAGTGGATATCGATAATTTGCTGGTCTCACAACCCGACACGGGTGAACAGGCCCTGGATATTTGTGAAACATTGGTGAGAAGCAATGCCATTGATCTCATTGTTGTCGACTCCGTAGCAGCCTTGGTGCCTCAAGCAGAAATCAATGGCGAACTGGGCGATTCTCACATGGGTCTGCAAGCTCGTTTAATGTCACAGGCGCTGCGCAAGCTGACCGGCATTTTAAGCAAATCCCATTGCTGCCTCATCTTTATCAATCAGCTGCGTATGAAAATCGGAGTGATGTTCGGTAATCCTGAAACCACTACCGGAGGAAATGCCCTCAAATTTTACGCTTCTGTGCGTCTGGATATTCGCAAAATTGCCAGCATCAAAGAAGGCGAACAAGCCATCGGCAATCGAACTCGTGTCAAAGTGGTGAAGAACAAAGTCGCCGCTCCCTTCAAGCAGTGCGAGTTCGATATTCTCTATGGTACTGGGATCTCCAAAGAAGGAAGTCTACTCGACATGGCTCTGGAATTGGAAATCATTCAGAAGAGCGGCACTTGGTTTTCCTATGGAGCTGAGCGCTTAGGTCAAGGCCGAGAAAAGGCCCGCGACCACCTCAAGTCTAATCCGGAAATGGCAAAAGAAATCGAAATTAAAATTCGCTCCGGTGTCTCAAGCGCTCGAGCGGGCAAAGCTGATGAAAAGCCCGCAGAAGCAGGTTGGGAAGATATGGAACTCGTCAGCAATTCTGAAGAATAGCTGGTAGCAGAGCGCTTGCCGCAGTAGCTGTAACACTAATTGTTACAGCTACTGCGGTGGGGTGGCAGTGATAACAACAGTATGTTAATGCCATGGATGAGTGCTTGTTGAAACGTGAGAGAGTTATGTATGTTATCAGCGAAGATCAAAATACCAATATGCAGCCCCAAGCCCAGAGGGTCAAATGAAGTCCATTGCCAACAGTATCGGTGCATATAACAAAGCACAAAATACGCAAGACAAGTTGATCTGCGATCTGCTAAAAAAGGAAATCGATGCAGCACTTCCAAAGGCAGAAAGTAAAATTTGGCACGGAAGCCCAGTCTGGTTTTTAGAGGAAAATCCCATTGTTGGCTATCATAAACTTAAAGACAGCGTAAGACTTCTCTTTTGGAGCGGCCAATCCTTTGAGGAAGAAACGCTCGTCGTTGAAGGGAAGTTTAAGGCAGCCGAAGCTCGCGACACAACAATCGAAGATGTGAAAGTGACTTCGCTTCGCCGCTGGCTAAAAAAATCCAAAACACTTCAATGGGATTATAAAAATATCGTCAAACGAAAAGGTGTTCTGGAAAGACTTAGTTAGCTTTTCGCCTCCATGGGATAGCCCTTCCATGGGGAGTGAAACCAGTGTTTAGCGACAGCTATATAAATTCAGACGGCAACTTTAGTGCAGTCATTAGATTGGTAAGAATCCTGTCTAACAGCGCTATGTTGTTTTTGATCTGTTCGCCCTATGCCGCCCCGCAACAAGAGTGTAAAGAATGGCTCGAAATTCTTAGTCAACGCTATACCAAGAATATGCAAGGTTTCTGGACCATGCAGGCTCAGAGTTATGAGGCCACCAATTGGGAACTGAAAGGTCCGATTAATGTCTCCGAATCTGGTAGCACTTGGCAATTAGGGGAGGAACAATTTCTTTGCACCGATAGAGGTCACGAGCTCTGGAGAATAGAGAGGGTTAGTGGAAGAATCCGGCTGGTTTCGAATCGCTCCCGGAGAAAATGGTTTCGCGGTGTTCCCTGGACTTTTTGGGATTTCTGTCGCTTTCCCTTAGGTTATTTGGACCCGGCCTGGGCCAGCCGCTGTGTCATAAAGTCTAGCGAGAGTGATACATTACAGCTTTATGTCGCCCTCAACCGTGATTCATTGGCTTATCCCCAGAATGTTAACCTATTTATTTCTCAAAAAGACTCTTCGTTATCAAGTATCCGATTTTCTGAAGGAAGCCAGGATGAACGAAGCCTGCAAATTCTGGGAGAAAGTATAAGAACACCAAGCAATAAAAGTCGAAGCATCGATAGCTTGATTTTAACCACTCCTCATTGGAAAGGAAAGCTTCGGATTGACTTTTATTCGAAGGAAATACACTCTGAAGAACAACAAGCTAAATCTCGATAACACTCACGAGAGCTAATGAGTCAAGAAGAACTTCAGTTGGTAATGCCAAGTGATGCCAATTATCATTCTTTCCAATATCGACCTGTCTTCAAGCCTAGGGTGTAACATCCAAAATCCCATATTGATTTCGATATCATTTTGTTTGATATCCGAGGAGTAACTGCCGCCATCAAAGGATAACCCAGCGGTCAAGGCGTCCTTTTGTAACTCAGTTCCTTGAATATACCAGTATTGATTTTCCAGAATGGGGTTGATGGGAATGCCTAAGGGATGTACCCAAATCAAACGGACACCCAATTGACTGACCTTATCCTGGCTGCGTATGAGAACATCATTGGTGTACTCATAGACATGGGATTTTCCCGCAGCGTCCACATCCCAGAGTTCATGTTGCAAACTAAGTTGCCACTTAACGGGCAGAGCATCACCGCGCAATTGAAATTCAAATGTGAATACATCCGCACCGCCTGATTCTCCCTGCAAATTAATGACTCTGTCGATCACTCGACTGGGACGCCACTTGTAGCTTTCGGGAACCAAGGGAACATTGTCTCTCCGTGAAGAATCAGCCTGTACGGAAAAGCTGACCATAGTATTATTGAAAAATAAGCGATGATATTTTAAGCCCAACCCCAGGATTTTAAAAAGTCGTAAGTTAAAGCCCGTACCCACATCGATTTCATAGGGAGACACATCGATGGTACCAATGGTTTCTAAAAAGGTTGCTCCAATGTATTCGTTTGCCTTTTCGGCAAGCGGCTCCATCCAGCCCACTCTAACTTGATAGGTTCCATTGGGAAGTGCATCGCGATAGCCAAAGGGAGTGCCAATCAAATTGAACTCGTTGGTGGTAAAGGGTCCAAAATGCTGTTGGCTGGGATTTTCTTGCGGTAATTCTTCTGATATCGGGCTCATTGCGAAACAGCCTGATGCAGCTGTCAAGATGAAGCTCAGTAAAATTTGAAATGTCGAGTTTTGAATCTGATGTCTCTTTAGCAAGTCGTACCTGTTCAAGCTTGGTTTAGCTAAATTTAGTTCTAGCAAGGGTGGTAAGCTATGATGAATCGGTCAAAATGCGTATTCGTGATTTTCATGGTCTCTCTGTTGGCGAGCAACTGTGCCGCGCCCATGCGTCCACTGCTTACTCGAGGCATCTCCGAAGAGGAACGCCGTTTTTACGTTATCCAAAATGGCTATGGGCTTCATGAAGAAACGCGTCAATCATTTTTGGATGGAAATATTATTCCTGGAATGAATCAAGACCTGATCTTTCAAATGTATGGATCTCCTGATCGCACTAAGCAGGACAATACGGTATGGGAATACGTGAATTCCAAGGGTATTTTGATAACGGGAATGAAGTTCAAAAATGATTCCCTTGCTGAAATTTATGGTGATCCGACTGGAGGCCGTGGTCAAGCAGTATCCCAACCCTAATGCTGTCATAGCAAATGGCCTTACTAGTCTTGCCGAATGAAGACGAAACGCAGCGACTGAATGAGGCTCGCGAAAAAATTCTTCCCTGGTTCTATAAAAATCGGCGTGAATTACCTTGGCGAATAAGCCCTGAGCAACTTTCCCTTCAGACTTCTGAATTCTCTTTATCTCTTTCAGAGTTACAGTCGCTCTATCCTGGAATGGCTAAAGCCAGACGCGACCCCTATCGAACCTGGATTTCAGAAACCATGTTACAGCAGACGCAGGTAGCCACGGTTATTAATCATTACCTCCGCTGGATGAAACGTTTTCCCACTGTCCAGAGTCTGGCAGAGAGTCAAGTTGAAGACGTCCTGCAATATTGGCAGGGCTTGGGGTATTACAGTCGAGCAAGAAACCTCCATAAGTCAGCCATAATAATTAAAGAAGAGTTTTCAGGACGCTTTCCAATCACTCGACAGAAAATGCTAGGTCTGCCAGGGGTAGGCGAGTACACCGCGGGAGCGGTATTGAGTTTATCTTTCGATTTTCCTGAAGCAATTCTGGATGGAAATGTATTTCGAGTTTTCAGCCGACTATTAGCTTGGAATAAGCCGCTGATAAACCTTTCCAACAAACAAGAATTTTGGTCTGCGGCCAGGCTTTGGAGCCTTTCTAAAAGTCCCGGTGATGTCAATGAGGCCCTTATGGAATTGGGTGCGTTAATCTGCAAACCAAAAAATCCCTTATGTAACTCTTGTCCGCTGAATGAATACTGCCTTGCCTATAGCCAGCAACTACAGCAAGAGTACCCCAGTCCCAAGCTGCGTAAAGAAACAGTCAAACTTTTCGGCAGGGCCTGGGTTATTTCCAGCGGCACACAGGTTCTCCTAAGACAAGCTAGGGCAGGGGAACTTCTGGCCGGACTTTGGAATTTCCCTATCACTTGGGAATCAATTCCATTTAACTCTAGGGCCGAATTGAATGATTCATCGAAAAATATTTTAAAATTTTCTCCAAAATCTTTGGCCCTAAATTCAAGAGAAAAAAAATTGCAAGAAAGTTGGATGCTAAACTTTTCCTGGCTGCCTTCTGTTCAAATGCGATCGTTATTCGAGCGGATTAGCCACTCTATAACTCACCATGCGATTGATATTCAGGTTGTTGATGTAAGGTTTGAATCAGAATTGGATGAAGAAAAACTGTTACACTATCTCCCTGACTCCAAAGCAACAGAATATGCCTGGTATCCCGTTAACAAGTTATCTGAATATTTAGTCAGCTCCCTGCCCAGTAAAATATTGCGACTTTGGCAAAAGGGCGATCTCAGTCTAGCCCTTGAATAAAATTCGGTAGAATTTGCTGGAAGAACTGTTACTCTTCTTGAAATCTAGGTTTCAATTCTAAGGCGTAAGGGGAGCCGGAACTGTATCAAGCGGTGGAACTGGGCCTGAAATTACACCCGGCTGCACACAGCATCGAAAACCAATGGCCCGACTTGCATAGCTGGCGTTGGCTTTCTTAGTGCCTAATTTTGCATATCCATAGAGAGAGTCGACAATTGTAGCTTTCCAACTGGCATTGGTTTCTCGCAGCAATACCTGCGTGGTGTCAACCTCCTTTCGCAAATCGCTGGCATCAAGTGTATCAATCAGTGTTTCATTTGAATAAGTTGATGCATAATTCACTAAAACTAGGAGTTTAGAGTTTACCAGAATACTAGTGGGCACTAAAATTTTCAGCGCAGAGTCGCGTGCACTAGATAAGTTGATTTTGTGATCTTTTGTTTCACCCTTATATAATAAATAAGCATGATTTGTATCTCCGGGTACAGCAAACATATCTTTTATGTTTGCAATCTGAATACTATCACCGAAATCCTGGCAATAGTGATTTTGTCCTTTTAAATAAACCACGGTGAAGCTGGGATTATGGCTGGCACAGCCTGTTTTGATGATTGGTCGTACCAATTTGGGATAATCCCGATTGCTGCAGCGGGCCAGACTTTGTAACTCTGCCGTGCTCACCTCGGGTCGAAGAAAATTCCCTCCACGAAATCCATGTACACCTGAGCTGGAGTCGAGGCTAACTGGGTTATTAGCTACAGTGGTTCCCTGAGTGTTTAATGTGGAATAGGCATTGGCATCATAATATTCCGCGACCCATTCGGAGAGATTTCCTCCCAGGTCATGTACCCCTTCATTTGAAACACAAGACCTATTTCGCATCTTTAGCTTCTCAGCCATTTCAGGTTTGTTGGCTCCTTGGTTACATTGAGTTCTTAGTATGGAAGCGGTCGATCCCCGGGCTATCAATGTGCTGTCTTGTGTTTCACTTTGTATTCCGTGGGGATGGTAATCCAGGGGATTGCTGCCCTTGCAGGCTCGTTCCCACTGAATCTCTGTGCAAAGTTGCATTCCATCAGCCTTGCAAGCGGCATCGGCTTGGGCCCAGGTGACATTGTTTACAAAAGTTTTACCGCTTGAATCAACGTGTTCATATGCTTCTATGCAGAAGGGTCCAAGATTAAGCAGTTTGGCTGGCAACTCATCATTTTGCGATGGAGCGGTATTCGAACCCAGTGTAAATGGCCCTCCAGGTATCGGAAGCGTCCCCGCTGGACATTTCAAGCTATCGCCTAGCTCTATGGCTAAAGTTTGCAGGGTGCTTGTATCCACACTTGAGCGATGACCTGATGAATCGACGGCTAAAATACTGAATTGATAGCGCTGTCCTGGTGGGAGAAAGAATAGACTTTCAGCGAAAACGCTATCTTTCTCTCGGCCAAGTGTACTTATAACCTTTAATAGGGAATCAGTTTTTGAATAATAACGTAGACGATATTCCAGAATATTTTGATTGGGTTGCGAGCCAGGCTGCTTGTTACCAAAGGCATCTACTATTGTATCACTGCTAGCAGACCAGGCAACAACCAAGGCATTTCGGCCCACCGAATCATAAACTGTGTTATGGAAAAATTTTGGCTGCGAAGGCTGGGTAGTATCGGTAAGATAATGATTCTCAGGGTTTAAATTTTTTTCATTTCCACTGCTATCAAGAATTCCAATTTCAACCTGTATGCCATCTTCGGGACTTAGATTGCTTACATAAACTTTGATGGAGTCTTTGCTTAGGTCGGCATTGGGATTCCTAAAATTGGATCGTTGTGAATCGGGGAGCCAAAAGACCTTTTTAAATAGGCTGGAGTTTATCCCTTTTTCGTCTGCTAATTGGATAGCTGTAATTGTATCATTGCCAGCCAAATAGGTTATAGTGGGATTTAGTTTGCTGCCTTTGGAGCTGTCTGTTTTCATCAGTTTCAATTTATAGCCTGCAATAATGCCTGTATCGGCGCCCAAATCAAATTGGCTGGTTTGATCCGAAGGACGGCTCCAGCGAATCTGCATTTCTTTAGCAAACATCGAGTATTGAGGATAAACCTGCG
>JBBQAD010000400.1:0-3793 GCA_038315885.1 Fibrobacteria bacterium
CAAGCAACAAAGAGATGTTCGACAAAGTCTTCATCCTTAAGCCCGCTACCGATGATTCCACGTCCACCTCGACCCTGATTTCGATAAGTATCAGTCGCGACTCTTTTGATGTAACCGGTATGGGATACGGTGATCACCATCGGTTCATTGGCGATGAGATCAAGATGGGTTACTTCATCAGCATCTTCTTCAATCGCTGTTCGTCGCTCGTCTCCATATTTTTCCACGATAGTGGTGAGTTCGTCGGAGACAATTTTCATGCGACGAGCTTTGTCGGCTAAAATGTCTTTTAAGTCACCAATGGTTTTGAGTAACTCGACATACTCATTTTCAATTTTTTCCCGTTCCAAACCAGTTAGACGTTGTAAACGCATTTCCAAAATGGCATCAGCTTGTCTCTCGCTTAGACCAAATCGCTCCATCAAACCTAGCTGTGCAGTATTGGTATCAGCGGAGTTTCGAATCAGTGTGATAATCTCATCGATGTGATCAAGGGCTATGCGATAGCCCTCCAAAATATGCGCGCGAGCTTCGGCTTTATCTAGGTCAAATTGAGTGCGGCGAACAATAACTTCATGGCGATGTTCCAGGAAATAGAAGATCAATTGTCTAAGGGTTAAGGTTTTCGGCTGTCCTTTAACTAAGGCTAAGTTGTGGATTGAAAAAGAGTCTTGCAGCTGAGTATGCTTATATAAGCCGTTTAACACGATATCGGGAAAAGCATCTTTTTTCAATTCGATCACCATGCGCATGCCATTGCGATCACTTTCATCGCGCAAGTCAGAGATACCTTCAATAATTTTATCGCGGTGTAAATCGGCAATCTTTTCGAGCAGATTGGATTTGTTTACTTGAAAGGGAATTTCAGAAACAATGATACGTTTGCGTCCATTATGTTCTTCAATCTCAGTTTTGGCGCGCACCATAATTCTTCCACGCCCGGTTAAATAGGCCTGTTGAATACCAGCGCGTCCACGAATAATTGCTCCAGTAGGGAAGTCTGGACCCTTTACCAACTTCAAAAGATCGAGATCGGAAATCTCCGGTTCATTGATCATGGCAATACAGGCAGCAATAATTTCCCGCAAATTATGCGGAGCCATATTAGTTGCCATACCCACAGCGATGCCGGTTCCACCATTAACCATTAGATTGGGAAATGCCGAAGGAAGTGCAGTGGGCTCTTCAGTTGAACTATCATAGTTGGGCGTAAAATCGACCGTGTTCTTGTCCAAATCTTCCAGCATCATCTCGGAAAAACGGCGCATGCGGGCTTCAGTGTAACGCATCGCTGCCGGGGGGTCGCCATCGATGGAACCAAAGTTTCCTTGGCCATCGATTAGCTGATAGCGCATAGAAAAATCCTGAGCCATGCGCACTAATGTATCATAGATGGCAGAGTCACCATGGGGATGATACTTACCCATTACTTCACCCACTATATTGGCTGATTTCTTATAGGGCTTGTCGGCTGTGAGTCCAATATTATGCATTCCAAAAAGAATGCGTCGATGCACGGGTTTTAAGCCATCGCGCACATCGGGCAAAGCTCGCGAGACGATCACAGACATGGAATACTTGAGGTAGGAGCGTTTCATCTCCTCTTCAATTAGTGTATCCACCACCCGGGAGGGGTTCAAGCCTTGTGACTTTTCATCTGACATAGGGACTCCTATTGAAGATCAGGGCTAAACCTATTTTTTAGAATTTGCCCATAATGCATGCCAAGCTTTTTCGTTCTTTGAGTGTAACAACAATGCATCAGCGTGGGTTTGATCGATACTCAGGGGAGTAACAGAAATTCTGCCCTGGGATAAGGCGTAATCATCACTGCGCCTATCGAATTGTTCGCTGGGTTTGTAGCCTTCCAGCTGAAAGTCTGAGTAGCCATGTTGGTTTTTTGATTCGCGATAGCCGTCGATAAACATCACCGAACTCATCGTAGTCAGTGACAATCCGCTTATTTTTTCAGGCTGGCAATTGGGAAAGTTAACATTCAGCAGATGAAAGGGTTTGGTGGGAAAAAGTTCAGGCTCTGCGATAAACCGGGCTGCCCATTGTGCAGCATATTCCAGACTTTCCGGGTTGGAATCCCAAATTGAAATCGCAATCGAAGGGATGCCCCACATGGCGCCTTCACGGGCAGCTGCGACTGTTCCCGAATAAATGGTACTCATGCCTGCATTTTCTCCGATATTGATTCCCGAGAGAACTAAATCAGGACGGCCATCTTTCATCAAATGACAGATGGCAAATTTTACGCAATCGCAAGGTGTTCCAACGACCGAGTAGCAGGGAATACCATCTTTCTCAATGCTTTGATAACTCAAAGGTCGGTCATAGGTAAATGCCTGCGCTTTTCCGCTTTGATTGGTTGCCGGAACGACAATAGTCACATTGTGCTGTGAGGCCAAGGCTCGGTAAAGAGGGTTTATCGAAGGACTCTCGATTCCATCGTCATTTGTGACTAAAATTTGCATGAAATATGGTTTTTGAGACCGCTTAAGATAGCTTTTTGATACCTGATTTTAAAGCTTTTTAAGCTTTCAATGTGAAGCTATTTTTGTGATTTCTATGAGCAACAAAGACAGTCTACAAAGCCCCAAAGGAACTCGTGATTTTTACCCGAATTCCATGCGTGTACAACGTCACATTTTCGATGTTTGGAGGCGTTCCTGTGAGGCTTTTGGTTTTCAGGAATTTGAAGGTCCCACCTTTGAACATCTGGAACTGTTTACCAAAAAATCTGGCGATGAAATTGTTAGTCAGTTATACAATTTCGAAGACAAAGGCGGACGGCAATTGGCACTCCGTCCAGAATTAACGCCTACCTTAGCCCGTCTGGTGAATCAATTGGGTTCCAGCGCAAAATTTCCCCTGCGTTGGTTTGCCATCCCTCGTCTCTTTCGTTACGAACGAGCCCAGCGAGGCCGATTGCGTGAATTTTATCAACTGAATATGGATATTGTAGGTACGGAAAGTCTCTGGGCTGAAGCAGAATTGATGGCTGCCATTGTGCACATGCTGGTCTCCTTTGGACTCAAAGAAAATGATTTTTCCATCCGGGTATCTAGCCGCCGAATGTTGGCTGAAGTGCTGACGGGCCTTGGTCTGGATGACTTGCAGAGAAACAAAGTCTACGGGGCATTAGACAAGAAAGCCAAAGTAGCACCCGAGGTATTTGATAACATGCTTCGTGAAGCAGGTTTACAAGAAAGCAGTCAACAGGAACTTTCCCGATTTTTCAACTGCCAGAATTTTTCTGAACTAAAGCAACTTGCTTCAAGCACATTTTTTGGTGCTGCCTTTGAAAGCTCAGTGGCCGAACTAGAAGATTTGTTTAATAAAGTAAGCGCACTGAATTGCAAACAATATGTATCACTCGACCTATCGATTGTTCGCGGTTTGGCCTATTACACTGGAGTTGTTTTTGAGGTCTATGATCTCGGTGAAAATATGCGGGCCATTGCGGGGGGTGGTCGCTACGATAAACTGCTGGAGAACTTGGGTGGCAAGCCGGTTTCCGGTGTGGGATTTGGAATGGGCGACGTTGTATTGCAAGACTTGTTAGAATCCAAAAATTGCTCTGGAGAGCGTAAACCGAGCGCTGATTTTTTCATTGCTGATCTCGTCAACAACACTGAGGCCGTGGCGGCGCTAGCTCAAAGGCTTCGTCAAAAAGGCCATCAGGTGCTCTTTAGTTTGGATGGCGGGAAATTGAAAAAACAACTGAGCTTCGCGGACGAAAGCGGGGCCAAAAAGCTTTTGTTTATGGGATCGGATAGAGCGGGTG
>JBBQAD010000287.1:0-5258 GCA_038315885.1 Fibrobacteria bacterium
TATGATAACAGAATTGCTGGCTGATCCATGGCTAAATGAGCACGTTGAAATGGCCGCAGTTCCTTGGGTGGCATATGATGGCATGGTCGATCATATTGATTACAATGTTAATGGAACCAATTACAATCGGGAATGGTTAAAACCTGAAGGAAAAGCAATCAAGGAAGTGGAGGCCATTCGTAGTTTCGTAAACACAAAGTGGAACGACGGACGTTTGAAATTCCATATCGACTTTCACTGTCCGAATCTTGACGGCGGAGGTGGCAGCGGAACGAATCATTTATGGTGGTGTTCTCCCAAACTTGATAATGGAAACAAAAAATTTATGGCCCTTGCGAATCAATTCAAGAAAAGTCGATCATCAACCAATGGGAATTTTGGTGATGATGTAAACGGAGGCTGGGCACCAAACTTCTTTGAGCGCCAGGCAAGTATGCTAGGATCCGGTACACTTGAGTTTCGCGAAAACAGCATGACCTTGGAGGATTGCCATGCCTATGGAAAAGATTTAATGGTGGGTCTAAAGGAGTATTTGAAAACACTCGGAGGCAGCACACACTTAGCCCCAAGAATTACTTCGATATCCTCGGATCTGAACCAACCTCTGATATTACAGTTCGAATCAGTGCGCTCAAAAAATCTGAGAATAGATGGCCGAAAAACCATTCCCTTGCCTAAGTCTACCGTTCCCTTCGCATCCCTATCTAAAAGTGATCTTCATTTACCTTGATTCAAGGACGCTGTAGCGAGGGGGCTTCCCCCAGCTAAATAGTGTTTACATCACTTAATTTTGGGTAATCGCCTGACCTGCACCTGTATAGAAAGACAAGACTTCATCTTTTGCGTCCGAAATCTCAACCACTGTCATGTATTCATCTAAGTCTTCTTTTTCGACACGAATATATGTAACACCTGGAACATTTAGCCAGGGAGCTCCTCCGGATTGCCAATAGTGGCAGGCTTTTCCATTGCCGAGGGTCTTTACTGTCAGATCTTTGTTATGCAAACCTTTTAACATCATTTCTCGGCGTAAAATATGAGGAGTAAAGAGGTACAGCTTTTTCCCATCTTTAGAAAGCATAGTGGGACCGTGGTAGTGACCGTCTCCTAGTCCTTCATTAGCATGTTGAACTGCTTCCTTATGCCTTTCAATCCATGCACCGATGCTCTCGAGTATAGATACATACCTTTCATCAATGCTGCCATCGGCCTTGGGACCAATGCCTAGAAGGAGTCTACCGCCTTTAGAAATACATTCCACAAAAATTTCGACAATTTGACCCACTGACTTATAATTTGTATCACTTGGCTGCCAACCCCAAGACGAGTTTACCGTCATACAGAATTCCCAGGGCCCCTCTGGACGCTTAATAGGCAGAGCCTGCTCAGGAGTTTTATAATCTCCATGCTCACCTAGCCGACTATTTAACACAACTTTTGGCTGCCATTTGTGTAACAAGTCGCGGGTTTTATCGAATTCCCAACTTTTGCTTTCGGGTAACCAATCTCCATCAAACCACAGTAAATCAGGTTTATAATTTTCGCAGAGTTCCTTCAGTTGTCCTCTTTGAAAGTCCAAAAAGCCTTGCCATCTTTCAGGGTGATCTTTGTCATCTTCGCTCCAGACGAATTTATCACCCGGTTTAAGATCGGAACCAGGAGGACGTTTGAAGGCTCGGTAATCGGGATGAGACCAATCGAGATGAGAAAAGTAAATGCCGACCCTAATGTCTTTTTCTCTCAATGCATCACAGTAGGGACCAATCAAGTCTCGCTTGGCAGGACTGTTACTCGCATTCAGTTCACTTAATTTTGTGGGCCAGAGTGCGAAACCATCATGGTGCTTGGCCGTAAGTACCGCATAGTCTGCGCCTGACTTTTTAAACAATTCAGCCCAAGCCTTCGGATCATATTTTTCAGCACCGAAGCGATTCTTTTGAGCCATGTACTCTTCATAACTCATTTGTCCGTTAAAAAAGCACCACGATTCTGGCGTGCCATCGACTGAGTAGACACCCCAGTGCAAAAAAATTCCAAAGCGTGCGTCTTCAAACCATGGTTGCATCATCTATCGACCTCTTTCTTTATTTTGGGAGTAAAAGTATCAATTTTCAGTAGCAGCTCTGCTAACTTAGACAACTGAGATTTTCCGAAGCATAAAGTGAGCATAAAAATGTGGGTTTTAGTGATTAATTGCGCTCTACTTATATTAGAATCAATGAAAACTTCTGGGACTATGGCGGCCAAGCAAAAACTTCGAGCAAAACAGTGTCACGTTACGCGGGAGATATTAAAGTATTTTTCAACCCAGTTTCGCGCAGCCAATAAACAATATTTTCGCTTATTGTTACTACGCAATTGAACTGGCTTGGTTTTGGACCAGAGGCTTGATAGGCTTTTAAAGTTATTGTCTTAACCGAAATTGAATAGCACTTTTAATAAATGAAAAAACTTCTAATCATTTTCATCATAAATAGCTTCCCGGGAATTTCCAGTTTTAGCAACAATCTCATATCTTCCCCCACCAAAAGGATTTTCTCGCCTAAACTATCCAGAAAAAAGTTATTCTCACTGGATTCAATCCTTAGATCTTAAGGAATCGAATGTTATTCTCCTGCATATACGTCATACAAAAAACAAGTATCTACTAAAACCAACTTCATCGTTTGCGTTCTTTTTTGTAATTATATGTTTTATCAAAATTAATAGTACCAAAGCTTTCGAGTATACTTAACTGTTTTCGACGCTTTATGTATTCTGATAATGCGCTATTAACAGTCTCTTTTTTAGATTTATGCTTTCCTAAAATTTGGGCTTCTTTGAGCAAGTTGTCGTTTAGTGCTAGATTGGTTGCCATTATCCTCCTCCACACAATTTCCTACACAATAGTTTACACTAAGCAGCAGAATTTTCAATAAAGGCCGAGAATTTTAGAGTCCTCAACATTAGGGTAGTATGAAAATCAACCGTTAACATCTTGTTCCAAATTTTGCTTCCCTTTTCTTCCCTTGCCTGCCTTTACCCAACACCCCCAAATCTGATGATTTGGAAATAATTTCTTACCTTCGAGGAAAAGACCAAGGAGGGGCTATGAATTTTTTTGAAGGCATCACAGATAAGGCACTGCGGCTTATCGAAGCTAAAAGAAAAAACCACATCATTTCTGGCCTAGCGCTTGTGATTTTAGCTGCCTGCTCCTTGACTCCCCAAAAATCGAGTGAGTTAGATCATATCCAGCTACAAAAGCAAAAAATTTTTCAAATTGATTCCAGTTTTCAGGCGCTGAAAAGTGATGGGGCTTTTCTTAACAACCCAGATGAATTTCAATTTGCCTTAGTGACTGATAGAACCGGCGGTCATCGAGAAGGTGTGTTTGAGAATGCCGTAGACAAAATCAATTTGATGCAGCCTGAATTTGTTATGAGTGCGGGAGACTTGATTGAAGGATATACACAGGATTCAGTTAAAATTGCTGAACAGTGGAAAGAATTCAATGGATTCATTAAAAATTTACAAATGCCGTTCTTTTATGTAACGGGAAATCATGATGTATCCAATTACTATTAATTAGAAGAGTGGAATCGACAGTTTGGTGCATCTGATTATTTTTTCAAATACCATGATGTCTTATTTCTCTGCATTCGCACAACTCAACCTGATACCGGTCGCTACCAAGTTGGTTTAACTGATTCACAACTTGCCTTTGTAAAGAATACCCTGGATTCTAATCAAGATGTCAGATGGACCATGGTATTTATGCATCACCCGCTCTGGAATGAAGGAGAGACATGGAGCAAGTTTAAGCCCTTATTCGGAAAGCGTCCCGCCAGTTTTTACGCTGGGCATTATCACTCATATAAGAAATCAATTGTTGATAGCGCTAATTGTTATGTGCTTGCCACAACCGGCGGGGGCAGTGGATTGCGGGGACCTGCCTTTGGTGAATTCGATCATTTTGCCTGGATTACTATGACTAGAAAAGGGCCAGTAATGGCCAATTTGATGTTAAATGGTATCTATGATGACAGCTTAGGAGGTGCCTTACTCGCCGCCAACAATAGAAAATCAATTATAAACACATTAAAACCCAAATCAGTTCAAATTTCATCTATTCAATATTCGAGCACAAAGAAATCGGCTGATTCACTAGAAGTGAGAGTAACAAATGATGCAGATCTTCCCATGAAATTGGAATTGAAAATTCTGGAGCATTCGCAATTGCAGTCAGAACCAGGATTTATTGCCGAAGTGGTAAATCCCAATTCAGTATATATCCGAAAAATTAAGCTGAATATTCGTGATCAAAAGAATACTCTCGGTGAGATTGAACCGCTCACTATTCGTTATGGCTTGGAATTTGAACAAACTGATGCTTCAGGAGATACACCCAAGTCTTTGGCCAGAATTGAAGGGGAGAGGATTGCATTCGTGGTAAAGCCCTTGCTTATTTCAAAAGCAAAAAAAGAGAAAACCATTGATGCCAATCTTTCTGACTGGACAAGCCTTCCCTTTAAGTGTGACATTCCGGCGATTATCGGATTTAACAAAAATTCTTGGAAAGGTCCGCAAGACGGCTCTTTTTCCTTTGGGGTCGAGAGTGACAGTAAAAATCTCTATGTGGCTATTGAGGCTGTGGACGATAGTATTACACAAAGCCCTGATAGCGCAAAAGCCTGGTACCAGGACGGTTTGGAATTTCGGCTAGATGCTAGACCCGACCCAGAAAGATCGCAAGGTAAAGGCAAAAATCAAGGTATTGATTATTTGATGATATCTCTTTGCCCCAGGGATTCTGTTCAACAATCCATCTGGTACAGTGCTGGTGAGTTACCCAAGGGAATTAAACTGGCGGGAATTCGCAAATCCGGAAAAATCATCGCTGAAATCTCCATACCAAATTCCTATCTCGATTCTGTGCAGTTTGTTCGGCTTGATTCGTCTGTCGGAACAAATAAAAAACCCTGGCAAGCCTTGCGTCTTAACTTCAGTTTCGGTGATTTTGATGGCGAAGCTCGCGACCGCAAAAATGCAGCACAGTTACAGTGGCGTCCCGATTGGCGCAGTGAAGATAGTTTTGATGGGTCCGGAACTTTTGTGAGGCAGTGAGAAAGGCGTTAAATCTTTAATCAAATTATTGTCTTAATAAGTATCATGCAAAAAAATCAAGGATTATGTGAATGAGCGAGAAACGTGAACAAGAAATGAGCCTATTCAGGGCAAACTTTTTTTGGAAACTTAGCTGTAAGGTGGAATGCTAT
>JBBQAD010000384.1:0-4019 GCA_038315885.1 Fibrobacteria bacterium
AACTTGTCCCTTCGGCATTTCCTTTTTTTGATGGAAAACTTGAATTGGTTTCCACTGTCCCTGATGCCACCAAAATTGAGTGGAACCAAACTGATTCTGTTTCTCCGCGCTAACATCATCTCGTTGCAAGCCATACTGAAGTGCTTCTAAACTGTGTTTAAACAAATGATGGCTTCGAAATTTCCCCTCTATTCCTTCCATTGAAGCAAAAGTTTTCTCATCCATAACATCAAGCTGACGCAGTAAATCTTCCAATTTAATGCTTTGTTTGAGGTTTAGGCCTTCCTTGCTCAAAGTTTCTTTAAGCAAAGAATTTTCGGTAAGATTCCAGAGTAATAATGAATCCATGCTGAGGGCTTTTGCTTCCAGTTGCGCGGGCTTTAATTGTGATAGGCTTTCCAATAGTGATACAGGTTGATCAATAACCTTCCACCATGCAGCTTCTCGAAGGGGTTCTTCAATGTTACCATTTAAAATTCTTAATCCAAAAAGGTCGAGCAACTTTTGCGGAGATGGAAATTGCAGGTTTGCAGCGTTAGCATTAGCCTGACTACCTGATGTGAATCGCTCAGTGCTTATAAATGGTTCCACTTCATGCTTTGTAGGCAATGCTCGAGAAAGCAGAGCACTTAAATCTTTCAGCATGGGAGGTTGAAATTCTTCTCCCGCCCACTCTTCCAGAGCTGATTTGGCCAGAGCCTGATAAACATTCTGTGTAGGAAGACTATGATTCCCAAGCTTATCTAAGTCAGGTTCAAAGGCGCTTAAGGTTGTATTTGTACTGCTACGCAATTGAACTTGCACAAATTGACCGCGCCTCCAATTCGATTCAGAACGAAGCTCCAGTTCAGTATTTTCAAATCCCAAGCGATATCGTTTGATGGATTCAAGCGGCAAGCTAGTTTCTACCGCCAAAACCCGAGCCAGCAATATCTTGGGCTCTGCTGAGGTGTCTAATTTGTATGCAGTATAAGCCTTCCCTACAGTGACTTGGGTTCTATCAACTTTTTCGTTTGTATCACTACCGGCAATTCCAAGAGTCTTTAATAATCCCTCTATAGCTAAGGATTTTTCTGCCCTTGCCTTTTCATCCATAGTGCCGTTTAAGACGATTTTTAAAAATTCCGTCAAGGCGGGAAATTGCTTTTTCAGGGCCTGTAGATTTTCAATCAAGCCGCCCCTCTGAATTTGAATGGCCAAGGCCCACTGCAATAGTTCTTTAAGAGTTTGGCCTGCTGGAATTTGTATTGCAGAACTATTCACCTCAGCCCAACTGGAGTTACCCAATATTTTTTGCAGAGCACTTAATTGTTCAGATTTAATTTCAGAAATTTGGATTGGTAAGCCTAAATCCGTAGCAGCGGCGGCAGCATTCAAGGACGATTGAGTAGGAGCCTCTGTATCACTGAATGATGGTATTACAATGGGACCTTTTTGATTTTCGATATACAATCGCAAGGTGCTTTTCAGTTGAGAAACCAAGGCGCTCACTGAACTTTCACTAAATTCATCCTCAACTTCACCTGAAGTGCGCAGTAATCCTTGTTCCGTTACCTGCACTTTTAAATTAGCAGACTCCTGCCCCATATTTGCATCCTGGCGAGGTGGAATCGGCCCAGAGCCTGGATAATTTTCCAGCTTCATTACAGCTCCAAATGGGTGAACACTTTGGAATCAATTTTCGGGTTTAATACGAAGCTAAGTCAACAGAAAAGGAGTTCGCTGCTTTTACCCACGTTTTCCCTAACAGGTCATAAGATTGAGGGAATTTCCGCTATCCTTTTTCCCGGTGAAGACGAATAATCACTTCAACCTGGTCTTGGCTTACCCGCAGGCGTCGTGAAATTTCCGAAGCAGTCAATCCTCTACGGGCTAGTTTAAGCACCTCGGCCCGCTTTTGGTCCTCTGCTTCAAATTCATGTAAATCTTCTTCTGCCCCCTCATTTGAAGCGGCATACTTCTCATTTTGGTCATCGTAATCTTCCATGAACAGATCATTGGCACTGCGAACCTTTTTGGCATTTTTTGGTGGAATCAGTTTTTGCTGCCCAAAACGCGGTTTCACCTGCTCATCTAGACCCAGGATTTCAATTTCCTCTTTTTCTATCGTAGCATTTGCTTCTGTTTCAAATTCTTCAACCTGATGATGCTCTTCCTGAATTGAGATCGGAATTTTTTCGGTTCCCGGTTCTTTGGCCTTTTCCTTAGCACTGAGACGAATGGAATTAATCTTTTTCAGTGCCTCTGTTAACAAAAGCTCACCTTTGTTCTTCTTGTCCAAAGCTTCGTCGAAATGCGAAATTAAAGAACTATTGTCAGATGGCGTAAATGGCCTTGCTACTTTCATCTCTTTCGATCCGCTCTCGCTCTTTTTTCGAAGGGAAATCCTTATTAAAAAACCCAAAACCGCAATGGCTATGGCTCCTAGCACCAGTGATAGGATTAAGGCTCGATGATTTACTCCATGGGATGCCTGTCTAGAGTGTTTCTCTTCTGAAACAACAATTTGTTCACGAAGATTTTGATAAAGCTCCCAGATTTCACGCTGCTCTTTTTGCAAGCCTTGGACTGCATTGCTATCTGCATCTCGTATTCGGAAATCCAACTGAGCCATGGAGTCGCGGATAGCCAGCATTTGCTCCCGGGTTTCCTCGAGGCTTGAGCCCCTTCCGTTGATCAGTGCAGAAACCCATTCCTGTGATCGGATACTTGGCCAATAATACAAGCTCAGCAAAAGCAGCAAAATTCCAGTTAAAGCAGCCAATAGGCCTCGCAACCACTTCATGCCCTTAATGTAAAGACTATAGAAGAGCTTGTTAAGCACTTCCTTTAAGGATTAAGCTGTACTTTGACTACAGGTTTCGATTTTTTCATTGCTTCAATGAGAAAGGATTCTAATTTTTATGTTTTTGAAACCGAAACGACTGTGCCAAAACTAGCTGTCCGATTCAACAACGAAATGCTGGGAGAATTTGCCCTCAAGCCTGAAATTAATACAATTGGACGGCTTCCCAACAACGACGTTTGTATTGAAAATTTAGGTGTCAGTCGGCATCATGCCTTTCTTTTAGGTAACCGAGCCGAATCAATTTTCATTCTTGAAGACTTGGGTAGCCTAAATGGAACCTATGTCAACAAAAAAAGAGTTCACAAACATTTGCTAAAAACAGGTGATGTCATCACCATCGGTCAGCACACTCTGGAATTCTTGACTGAAAGCATTCATAGTCTGATTCATCCCGAAAATTTACGGGGCGATGAGGCCATGTTGATTGAAAAGAATTCCAGTAAAACTTACTACCTGCAAAAAGATAAAGTTTACCTCGGCAATAGCGGGGCAGATGACATTCACATACCCAGTTTGATGGTGGGCAAACAGTTCGCAACGCTTAGTAATAAAGGTGATATATGGACAATTACACTCTTGGTTCAGCGATTCTCCAAAATCCTGCTCAACGGAGAAGAGATACAGAGCGCAATTTTAAAAAATGACGATGAACTAGAAATCGCGGGTATTGCCTTTGTATTCAAACTTCCTCAAACATCAGCCTAGCGATATAAACCTAAGCGCTAGCCCCTATTTTTCCACTGTTACGCAAGCGAAAGCTTGTATCCCCTCTCCTCTGCCAAAAGCGCTTAATCCTTCACCTGTAGTTGCGGTAATGGCGACATCACTGTTTTCAAGATTCAAGATGCTTGCGATACTATCTCGCATCATTTCCATTATTGGAATAATTTTTGGCTTAAGACACTCAATACTGATGGATACATGACCCAGATGAAATCCTCCATCGTCCAAATCTTTCATTGCTACTTTTAAATAGATAGCCGAATCAATTATCCCCTGCCGACATAATGCATCGGCAATAGGCCCAAGAATTGGCTTCCCGGTAATACCCGAAATTGCATTGGTGATCGCATGCAGAATAACATCTGAATCGCTATTGCCTTCCAAATGGTAATCCGCTTCTATACGTAGACCGCCTAAAATTAGGGCTTTGGGGGAAATTACCTGAGAA
>JBBQAD010000366.1:0-4193 GCA_038315885.1 Fibrobacteria bacterium
TAACTATAAAAATGAAATCAACGAAACACTTAAAAAGTATAACAGCTACGGGCTGCCTTCAACTTACGAATTCGAGGCCGATCCCGCTCAGTGGGATTTTTTTGATCTTTTTACCGCAGGCTATATCTGGTCTCGGAAAGAATTCGGCGGCGTGCGCAAGGCTAGAATTGCTCATCGAGCCAAACGTTACCCAGGCACTGCTTTAGGTTTACTCGATAGGGCCTACTCGCTGGGAGCCAGTCAAAATGCCATTCTAAGAATGGATGCAGATCCGGTGGTCGATATGTTTCGCTGGAATGCTGTACTTGTCAAAGAAAAACTATTAAACCCCAAGATGTTTGACGAACAATGGGCCGGCGCCGAAATCTGGAAGGGTTTCGGAAATGGTGAAGTATTTCTCTCCGACATGACACAAATTGACGCCTTTTTTATTCATGGAGTTGGAACAAGTGATATGCCAGGTTTTCTTAAAAATCCCGATGACATGGGCGTTGCTGTGATGCCCAAGGGCATGTCGCTTGATTTAGACCCGGAGGGCGTACCCTTGCGGGTAGGAAAACGCAGTGTTACAACAGGCGGATGGTGGTGGGGAATTCCCAAAAGCAGCAGCAAACCGGAATGGGGGTTCAAACTGGCCCGCTATATTACCAATACCCAAAATCAAATCGAAGAGTGTTCCACTTTTGGAATGGTTCCTGTGAGACAGGATATACTTCAGGAATTGGGACTTATGTTCGGCGGCGGTTGGATGACCCAGGTCTTTAATGTAGCTGCCCAGCAGTTGGTAGAAAATAAGTATACCACTGTTCCCATGATGGAAGAATATTGGCAAGTGGGTGAGAATTACATGGATGCCTACTACGATATCTGTGTCAAGGGTTTGGGCCAGGATATCAGTTTCAATACCATCAAAAAGGTACTGCAAGAACGCTACGTCCCGAAAGAACAAGCCATTCTAAAAAAGAAATATCCTGACAGGCCCTGAGTATTCCCGGGTTTTAATTAGCGCAAACCTTTATTGATTGATTCAATTATCTGCATGAGTGTTATTCTTTTAGCCTTATATATCAACGAGTGAAGTTAAGAGTTCATTTATCTGGCAAGAATTCGCTACCCTTATTAGGTTTTAATCAAACTAAATATCCAAGAATCGAGAAGAAAAATGGAAGCTAGCAGTGACCGTTTACAGACAATCTTCAGCCTTCAAGAGACATTAAATGACCGAATTTTTGCAAAGAAAGAGATTCGAGATCACCAAGGAAATTTGTTAAACATGGCCTATTTGCGGGAACAAGCCAATTCAGGGCAAGGCCTGGGGCCTAACAGTGAAACTAATGAATGGTTGGGAAAATATTTGGAAGCCTTAAATGATGAAGGCCGTGAACTGAAAGAAGAGTTACTATGGAAGTGGTGGTCGAAAGATAATCTCAATCTTCAAAATATCCGGGTGGAAATAATTGATCAATTTCATTTCTGGATTAGCCTGGCATTAACTGCTGGCTTGGATGCCGAAAAAGTGTATCAAATTTATATGCAAAAAAATCAGGTGAACCACGATCGACAATCACAGGATTATTCGAAGAAGAACAAAAACGAAGAAGACAATAGACCTATTATATGAATAACCGTAATCAATTTCTCTACTGAGACGTACAGAGGGCCTTGCTGTTCAAATCCAGTATTTCAAGGTTAAAATCTCCGTTTTCTTGTTGCTCGATTTGAATTTTTTTTATTTCAGACGAATCTGAAATTGCGGGTATTAGTGAATCGTAGTTGGAATCTGAACTGTAAATTGCACAGGGCTTTCCTTCTTGATCTGTTTTCGTTACAGGCTGCGGATTCGAATCGGGAACCTGGATTTCATTCGTGTCCAGCATACTGCTGTTGCTGGCTGAGGGGCGAAGCCAGGTTTCTCCATAGACTGAAAAATAGGCTTGCCTGGCATCGACAATACCTAAATCGTAATGACCCGATGTATCCAATATAGCAAAGTGTTCCGTACCCCTGAAATAGACCCATAGACCGCTTAAAGAGCTTCCTGACTGACGTGTTACCTGACCCCGAACGGACTGAACCATTGTAACAGTAAAACTTCCTAAAAAGCGTGCTGATTTTGACTTCAATAAACCGGACTCTTTTTCAAATTCGGTGAGTAAAATTCCAGTTCCATTGGAATCAATTAATTCCAGCACAAATCTTCCACTGTCGCTAATATCAAACTGCAATTCACCCCGGGAGTTGCTTTGAGGTATAGCGGGAATAATATGAAGCGAATCTGACTTTCCCAAAATGGGATTAAAATCACTTCGATGAATTCTGGCGCTGGCATTAGGTACAGGATTGCCCTTCGCATCTTTAATCACCATGCTGAGACCATTTCCTGTTTCGGTGCTACTACCCCCGCCCACTTCTGTTACACAGGATAACAGTAAAAAGCCAATGACCAGTAAGGCTAGCCAAGTAGAGGGCTTCACTGCTCTTCTTCCTCGGGGGAATGTTGGCCAGATTGTACTACTCGACTTAAGGGAAAGAGTTCAAGATTGAGATAATAAGTCAGATCAGGTTGAGTTTCTTCGGAAATTCTTTCCACCACTTTTTTGCGAAGTTCTGCTACAATTTTCACAACTTGAAAATAATTTTCTTGCGACGCACTCATTGTGACAGAGGTAAAATTTCGCACGTCACTGGAATACCTATCAACAGCTTCTTCAGCCAATTTGGCCATAGACTGGTGAAACTTCTGTACCAGAAGGGATTGGATATCTGAACCGGTCGCCAAGGCTCTGCTGGTTTGAAAATAGGAGCCGTCGCTACGCTTTTCTATCAATCCCAAGCGTTCCAAAAGTGCCAAACTGTTTTTAACTTGGCTTTCGCTTATAGCGGGAGATATTGTTCTGGCCAAATCGTCGGGATTTTCCTGATAGTGAAAATAGGAGAGTGTCTCTCTTACAGCTATATTGTACCAGTCCCGGTAGTAATCATACTGATCATGTTCAATGCGTTTTTTCGAATAGGGACCCTTTAAACGTAACAATTCTGCAAAACACTTATCTTTTTCTGACAAAGTTTTGGATTGGTTAAATTGAACGAGGATCGAAAAATAGTTTGCTTCACTTTCATTTAAATCAAGGGCTAGGGCGAATTTGGTGATACTGTTTTCGGTAAGATTATGTTGTCCTTCCATTACTTTTTTAAGATAGTTGGGGCCTGACATTCCAGCCTTGACTAAAAAGGCTCGATGGGAAAATCCAGGAACATGCTGCTTGGCCCAGTTGTAGTAATCAGTCAAGTACTGACGGTAATTGGTATAGTCAAAAATCGATATCACTCGAAATCCATTTCCTTGATGGTCATTTTGGGGAGAGCACATTGCGGGTTTTGCTTTAGGTCGATGATATCAACTATTACATCCGATGTAATTGTATTCAAGTCGACTAGTTTTCTCACAGTTGTTAAAGTATCACTGCTGAAAGTATAGCAGTACTTGGGATACAGCGCTGCAGAATCAAATGGTAAGGCTTCCACAATAAAGCGGATACCGATTTGTATTTCCGTCCTGGGAACAAAGCCCAAATTAAAATAGCCCAAAGAGTCCAACAGGCCGAGGCGATCTGTCCCTGGAATATATACAAAGCCCGAATCTATCTTGAGGCCGCTGCTTAAACGTATCTGACCCTTAAGCTGAATAATATTATCAAGTTTAACTTTGAGCGTATCTTGGTCAAGGGGAGATTTTTTCTTCACAATAGATACGGTTTGCAGAGAAAAAATGGTGTCATTGCGCACAACTGCAACTGTATAACGACCCGTGTCTAATTTTGACACCGTAAATACCGAATCCTTATGCTCAATGTTTTTGTCTAATTCAGAATCGAGTCTCCTGATTTCACTGGAATCACTTGGATTAAAATTTTCAGGTCTAATTACCAATCCGGCATCCAGCAAACCTCGGGCACTGTCTCCTATGGCTATCAAAGAAAAATCGCTACAGGACTTATCAGGTTGATCACCTCGGCAGTTTTCTGTTTCAGTAGAGCTTCCAATGCAGGACCATAAAGAAACAATCAAAAAAATGACCCAGACACTTCTGACTGCTTTCATTTGCGTTTCCTTTTGCGCAGAGCTTTGGTTCTGGTTAATGGAAAAAGCTGTAGATTCAGGTGATATACCCGCTCAGGATGGTTTGCAGCCAT
>JBBQAD010000202.1:0-6642 GCA_038315885.1 Fibrobacteria bacterium
CTACGTTCGCTGCTCGGGAAAGCCGATTTGTATCATTGCCCATACGGTAAAGGGGCGCGGCCTAGAAGAATGTGAATTCAATTATAAATGGCATACTCACGCGCCTTCCTTTGAAAAGGCCAGAAAATTCTATTCTGAATTATGTAAACACAAAATCAATTGGGATGGTTCTCCATGTAATACGCTTCCCGGTGAAAAAGAACTGGATCTACGCGGAGAAGAGCCCGCCTACCAAGGATTGGAAGAAATATTAGCAGGGGATCTGCACGAATGAGTTTGAACTTCTATGCCGATGAAATGCGGGAGTGTTTTGGTAAAACCCTTTTGGAATTAGGAGAAATGAATCCCAAGGTTATTGTATTGGATTCCGATTTGCATACATCTTCTAGATTGGAGCACTTTAAAAAGCGTTTTCCCGATCGCTTCATCCAATGCGGCATCGCCGAATCCAATATGTTTGGCATTGCTGCTGGCCTGGCTTCCGAAGGCTGGATTCCCTTTCCCAGCACCTTCGCCGCCTTTGCCGTGCGCAAGGCGCTTGATCAGGTGTATCTCAATATCGCCTATCCCAAAAATAATGTAAAGATTGCCGGCTCCTATGTGGGAATGACCGCCACTGAATGCGGCCCATCTCATAATGTCGGTGAAGATTTAGCAGTGATGCGCGCTCTGCCATATATTCGTGTCGCGGCTCCCGGCGATAATCACGAGTTACGATCGCTCATGTTCAGTATGCTTGCAGAAGAAGGTCCCGTTTACTTTCGAGTTCCCCGTTGTCGTGTTCCCCGGCTTTTCGATGAATCGTTTCGTTACACTTGGGGTAAATCCAATATCTGTAAAGAAGGCAGTGATATTTCACTATATGGAACCGGAATCATGACTGGCATTCTATTGTCAGCCGCCCAACTTTTGGCCAAACAAGGAATTTCAGCCGAAGTGATTCATATGGCCAGTATCAAACCGATTGATGAAGCACAGATACAAGCCTCTGCCCAAAAAACCGGAATGATACTCAGTTTAGAAAATGGACGTATTTTCGGTGGCTTCGGCAGCGCCATTGCAGAAGTCAGCTCGCGTCTGTGCCCCATACGAGTAGAATCCATGGGAATTGGAGATACTGTTATTGAAAGTGCTCCGCTTCCCGATTTGATTCGTCAACATCACTTAACACCAGAGGATGTTGCCGAAAGAGCGGCGTCCATGCTGCATTCAAAAAAAACAGCAGACAAACACACCAGTAAACCAGTTAAAGCAGAATTTTCAGTGTCTTAAAGTCACGAGCTTATGCAGAAAGTAACACAAGTTATAGAAGCTATAAAGGATACTGAAAATACAGAGTTACAATTATTTTCTCAGTACATGCGCTGGACCAATGTTCCAGAACTGAATCCGAAATTAAACGGTGACCCCAGGCTTGTCGGCGTTCGCATCGGAATTATCAATGGTTCTTCTTGGGTCTCACTTTGGAGCAGCTATTTCGGGCGAAAAATTATTCCCGAAGCGCAGTTAATCAATGTAGGCAACGATGGAGTACAACTTAATTTTATGCAGGCCCATGCCAAGGGTCTAGCCTGCCCACCTCAAATAAATATCGATCTGTTTGTGGAGTATGCATTACAGTTAAACAAATTGTATTCCATCGATGCATTTTTGGTGAGTTGTTCGACCATGAACCGTTCTATCCCCAGCCTTCAAAAGGCAGTTGAAGCTTATTCTATTCCCGTACTGTCCATTGATACACCCATGATGGATAGGGCGATTGAAATAGCTCGCAACTATAAACATAGTTCTAGGGTTTCTTCGGAAAAAGACAGCTCTATCTTGATTATTGCCAGTCACGGACCCACTGTAAAGAGTACTCGGATGTTACTCGAAGAAAGAATGCAGGCACAGGGCATAAAGTCTGACGAATATTCCATTAAAGGCGTTACAGTTGAAGATGCTTTTCACTATCTGGGTCAGGGTGACGTTAAAAAGCACAACCAGGTGATTAGCGATGCCATCAGAAAGACGACACTGGAGCATTCCATTTCTGTTGTGGTTTTAGCCCAACTCTCCATGAGTGTTTTTAAAATTGAATATCCGAATCCCAAAGAAGACCTGGGTGTTGATGTATTGTGCAGCGGCGAAGAGGGCTATCGTGGCTTACGCGAATTGTTACTCTCAAAACGTATTACAGCCTGAGTCAGGCTCTCGGGTCCACCGATATTTCCGGGAAACACACCGTATACTAGGCCGGGGAAACGGCTATTTTCGCCTGCCAACCAAAGAGGAACTCCGGGAACAATTTGTCCCTTAACCAGAGCTTTGTGAATGCCCAATGAAAAGGCGGCAATCTCATGAGAAGTGACGCCTCCTTTTCCGATAACATAGCGGGGGCGACATTGAACCTGTGATACAATTTGGCGTAAACAATAGGCAACCTGGTTGTTTATATCCAAACTTTTCTCTCTATCCGTACCCGAAACCAGATTCCGACTCGAATAGAGTAACACAAGTTTGTCGTTTTTCAAGTCTTGATCGATACTCTCGGCCAAAGTGTGAATGAAAAGTGACACTTTTAATGGGTCAGAGCCTATTTTGATCAGCTCGGGAACGGATACTTCAAACAGTTCAGGTTGCAGACTTTTCACCAAGTGCTCGAATTGCAATGTGGAGGTGAAAACGTAGGAACCCATCATGTATCAAGGAATCGGTATTTAGAGAAGGGAACCCCTTTAGCAATTGAGACAAATTTGGTTTTGTTTCTTTCATTGGATTTAATTAAAAAGGGATTGGCTAATTAACATCATTTAGCCAGTTCACCTTGATTTTGACTGTAAGAATGGGTTAAAATAGCATACCAAAGTCTATATTCCCTTTGTAAATTGCATAGGCTTTAGCGCATTTTAGCAGCAAACGGCAATAAATGGCGATATTAAAATGCATACTAAGTTTTAGGTCATATAACCTCATCGGGCGATGAAAAAGGGAGAACTTCAATGGCATACGGTCAACAAGAATTAAGCTGGAGTGAAAAGCTAAGTGGCAGCTTGGCTATGGATTCGGATCGGGTTCTTATTATTCGAAAATCGTACTTATTGCTTTTTCTAGCGGTAGCTGGAATGGCAGTGGGAGGCTATACGGGAATCAATAGTCCCGTCATTCTCAATCTGTTTCGTGGTTGGATGGGATGGATTCTCGCCATGTTAGCCTTAAACGCTGTACCCATTCTTGCGATGAAATTTCAAGACAATCCCACCATGGGAACCTTGATGCTGTTCTTAAATGGTTTTATCGCGGGAGTCGTTTTGTCTCCCATGCTATATGTGGCCCAGATGATGAGTGGATATCAAATCGTGAGTAGCGCCGGCCTAATCACATTATTCGTTTTTATTTCAGTGACCGTTTATGTCTTTGTCAGCGGAACGCGCTGGCAACCAAGCCGTGCCCTGTGGTTCGGTATTTTTGCAGGAATAATGGGCGCAATCGTACTAAATATGTTCATGGCCTTAAGCATCATCGGTACTCTCATTGCGGTCGGAATTGGTGTGATGGGTGTTATTGCATTAGTCAGTTCGACCTCTGAAGTGATCCACAATTCTGAATTACGCTCTCCTGTTCCCTCGGCACTAATGCTCTTTTCCGGGGTATTTATGATCTTCCAATCCGTGCTATATTTGTTAATGAGCTTTGCAGGCGGACGCCGCGATTAGTAAAGAATTAGTCAGTGAAGGCTTTCTCTGTTAAAAGAGAAACGCCTTTATCCGCAGCACACTATACAAGAAACAATCCGATACCGTATTAGGATTGAAAATGATCGCCTTTGGCAGGTAACATTTTCTGAGGCTCTAAGACGGACTCTGTTCAGGCTTTCTTTGTCCATTTAAAAGGCAATCCGGGTAATTTTGGGCCGCAAGCGGTGCATCAGGTGAGAAACCAGACGAAGCGAATGAAGAGAGAATGCAGGCTAGGAGCAGAAATGGAAAGTTTAAAGCAATCTTCAAAGTTTATTCTCACTGAGCGTGGACGCTTAATGCCTAGTCTCAAGATCAATCAAACCTTCTTCGCATTGGCCTGCATAAGCCTGCTTACGAATGCATTATACGCCGCCCTTCCGCAGCATTGCAATTGGTCAAAAATGTTTGAAGATCACTTTCAGAGTCCCTTAGATTCACAAAAATGGCAGGGAACAGGTCCGGGTAGCAAGCCAAGTGCTAAAATCAGCTCGAGTGCGGGCAGCTTAAGCATTCCAACAGATGCAGGCATTCTGCGCACAGTACCCATTACTATCTCTGATGGGGGCTATTTCGAATTCAAAATGAAGGTTCCCAAAAATCCTGCAACGGTTGTATCCATACGCTTGCGCGACCCCTATCTTCCCGATAGAAATGTTGATATTGCAAGAATAAGTGGTTCAGCAACTAATGAATTCTGGTATGGTCACAGTGCTGATGAAGCTGAAAAGACTGCAGCACTAAGTCGCAAATACAACGCCAAAGATTTCGGCACTGAGTTTCATTTGGTAGGTATCGAATGGAATTCTTCACAACTAATCTGGTTTGTCGATGATGTGATGATCTATACTGATACAATTGATTGGCCCGCCCAAAGCGCCAGTTTCGAGGTGGCCTATAGCCTGCAAGGCGAACAGATTAGTGTTCAACCCTTACAAATAAAAAACATGGCTGCCTATCAGCAAGGCTCTTCGGTAAGTCCTTTTTTTGCTGTTCAACCTAAAGCACTAAATGGCGTTTCGACTTTAGGAAGTGATATCAATCTTTATTTTGAAGCCTTTGGAACCGATGATATCACTTACCAGTGGTACAAGAATACTGAAATTATTACTGGCGCTACCAAAAACACGGTATCGGTTACTCTCAATTCTCTTTCTGATACAGCCGATAGTTATACAGTAAAACTTGAAAATCATATCGGTGAAATATTTAGCAAACCCATAAAGCTTTCCCTGTCCGCCCCCGGTTCGATCAACGGTATAAAGGCCAATAAATCGCAAAAAAGCCGCAGCGCTAGATATCATGTAAGGAGTTTTACTCCTGGAGATAGGAACAACAGTCTGCATCCTGCTCAGAGTCTCTATCTCATCAATGGCCGCATACCTGTACCAAGTAAGCTAGGCTATTGGAATCCTGCTATTAGCGCAAAACCCTAGCTCCGGTTGCTCACAGTGCGCAAATTCCTGCCTAGGGAAATCCCTGATGGGATGGCTCTATAGTTTTAACTCGAATTAAATAAAGCTCATTTTAGGGGAACAAGGGCTTTTGTTCTAGCGTAATTCTTCGCCTCCCCTGGGTTTTACACATAAAGCAAGTACTTTGTCAGTCCCTATTCTGACTTCAACTCAGAATGGCCGCAACCTGGAACACTATTAAATCGATGGCACATGCTTTGCAAATGCAGAATAAAAATATTCACCTTTAGGAAGGTTCTATGTTAATACCCGCAATGAAGAATTATAAACAGTCAAGTATACAACACGCGAATAAAAAGTTACGCCTTCTGACTGGGCTGTGTCTTCTAGTCTCAGTTCCTGTATTAGAATCCTGTTTTTTATCCGACGACACAAAAGAAACCAAGTCCATCAATAACATTAAAGCCAGTAGCTGTGCTGAGCTCAATGCAGAGCAGCAGAGAAAGGGCGATTCTTTGGTTGCCTTAGCTAGCGCGCAGCAGACTGACGACATGCAATTTCTTTTTTCAGAAGCAGAGGATTGGAAAGAGGTGAAACAACGTTCACCTGCACAATCCTTGGCCCTTTATGAAAAGGCGCTGACTGTTGCACCCGGACATTGTGGCGCTTTATTTGGCAAGGCTGTAGCCAAAGCCATGATGGTTACCCAAGACCCCGAACTCGATAAATTTGTAACCAAAATGGATGAAAATAACTCAGGTACACTCGGCAAAAAAGGTTCGCTTTATCTATTCAAAACACCGGTGAATGAAGCCGCTCCTGCCCTGTTAAAGTTCAATGCCCAACTTCAACAAAGCGACCCAGCTACTGTGCGTGAAGTGCAAAAGTTGATTGAGACAGCCATCCTTCCCCGTCTGGATAGTGCCATTGCCTCATTTGAAAAGGTTCTAGAAAATGATCGCTTTTTCTTCGACTTTTATATCGATAATGATACCGTGCGTATTAATAATGCCGAGATTGGGCCAGGCCTAGCCGGTTTAAAAGTTGCCCGCAGCTTTTTGGTTCTCATCGCCGCTTATGATTGGGAGGTCGCCATTGATAATCGATATGATTGGTTTGATACACTGGAGAATCTCAAAGAAGATGATTTCGACCACCTGAGCCCCGGTCAGTTGAAATCGCTCGATCATCTCACCTCCCTTTTTGATGTAAACAGTCCTTTCAGTAAAATTCGTACTGGATGGCAAAAACGAGTGGAGTATATCCCTTCCGATCTGTTAAGCGCGGTAGGAGATGCCCAAAAGGGCTTGCGTTCGGCCATTGATCATTCCAAAAATAACGACCAAGACTATCGCCTGTACCGTGTGGGCAACACCGAAATGGATGATGTAGACACTCTCTTGTTAGCTGATGGAATTGAATTGCTGGAACGCTCCAAAAAATACTTGAAGGGCGAAGTTAATATCGAATACAACAAAGGCAGACGCCATCTCAAGGTCAATTTTGCCAAT
>JBBQAD010000190.1:0-7016 GCA_038315885.1 Fibrobacteria bacterium
CCACCTGAATCCATCTTCTCGACCCGCATCAATTCGCGGATGGTATGGTAATCCTGTACCATGAATACAATCCAAAGCACCAGGAGCGTAATGAGCATGGCCAGTGCCAGCACGAAAATACTGATATAAAGGGTGTTTCTCTTCCACATAGGGAATCCTAAAATAGCATCCTTTTTATCGTATATTATCGCCGATGCTCAGCCCCTTCTACCTTTTTCTCCGCAGCGCAAGCTTCCCATCTTGTTTGAAAATGTTCACAAGAGGAGCTTTTGCTTTCACTGCCCTAATTCTTCTTCTGGTGCTTTTTTCCTGCCAATTGTTTGAGACCAAGACCATGTCTAAAAAGCCCAGCCGGGTCAATACCATTGCCTCCCTGTTTGCCGAGCGGGATTCCATTGAATACATCATTGAAGAAAGGCTGCGCTGGGCTCCCAGGTCTGATTCGCTGCTCTCAAAAAAACGCCTGGTCTTTATCTTAGACAGAAATGCCGTTAGTCCTGGTTTTCCTCTGACGATGAAAATATTTCAGATAGGCACGAACAAATTGCTCGAAGAGCAGCATTTATTGATGGAAGATACCGAATTTGGGGCGAAATTAAAATTTGGGGCTTCAAGCTTAGGCCCGCAATTTTTTCCTCTGCGATTAATGCCCGAAAATGCCGATGATTCTCTGTACTTTCAATCGCTACCCCAGATGCTTTCTTTGGCGCAGCGTTGGGAAAGCAGTAATGGGATTTTTCAAATCGAACGCGAGGTTGTCGACCTGGATACCCTCGATTTGGGTGAAAATTTGGAAGAGGTTTGGAAAATTGAAGAGAAAACCTACCATGAAAAGGAGGAGCTGCTGAGCAGTTTCCTCTGGTACGGTCAATCGGGTTTGGTGCGGGTCGAACAAGAATGGGGAGACATAGAAGTCAGAGATGCTTCCGGCTCCTTGCGAGGAAAGGGAAGCTTTCTCCGAACCTTGACCCAGCTTTAAAGAACTGGCTTGCCTGCCACGTGAACGCGAATTCCTTGGGTGAGACTCATCGCGATATAGGCTTTGAGTACATCAGCCAAATTCTCCTCTGGAACGTAGGCAACTGTGATATGGTTGCTTTCATGGCCGGCCATCAAGTCATCGCGAGAGACTCCGTCTAGAGTAACATTCATCAGGGGCCAGACATCGGTGGTGGCATCCAAGCGTCTTTGAAATTCAGCTTTGGGCAGCTCGTAAGCTTTTCCAGTTCCGACGTGTACATGCACTTGCAGTCCCTCATAGTGGGCTCTTGCCCAAATAAAGGTACCGGCTTTGCACTGGCCCGCAATCGTGGAGCCACCCTTGGCAAAGTACATAGGAGGCTGACGATAACCGGTTGCACCGGCTATGCCGCCCTTGATGTGACCAAAGGGAACGTTACCTGAGATTTCAAAATCCCAATAAAAGGTTCCCAGATAATCAGAACCCCAGCGGATATCGTGCAAGGTGGTTTCGGAAGGTAAACCCATAGTATCTAAGAGACGAAAAAGTTGGGTCTGCGGAATGGCTGTTCCCAAGTCGACTTCATTGATACAGGGAATAGGTTTTCCAGGACGAATGATGTTGCCATTTTCATCGGGAATGGGAAAGCGTTCCATACTACCCAAAGAGCCTTCGGCAAAGTCAGAGGCGGGGCAAAGGTCTTTCAAGCCCTGTTGGTATTGCACGCCAATCGAAGCGCAACCAAAGCGGTTAGCGATGCGAGCCATTGCGATTAGCATCGCACATTGTTCCAAGACTTGCTTACGGGTGAGTTCGGTGGCTTCGTCTTTTCCGAACTGGAATTTCATTCCCTTGTCTATGTACCATTGTAAACATTCTTCCCGAAGTTCTTCGGGCACGAGTGACATTTCGTAATACAATGTCGACTGTGACAGAGCTTCCATCGGCATGCCGATATCAATTAAGGCTTTTTGGGGAAAGACTCCGTTGATCATTCCCATGCAGAACATGTCGAAAAGTCCGATTATCTCTTTATGGTTCAGAATGTACTCACCAAGATAGTTTCCCAATTTGCCGGGGGCGCTTTTTAAAATGGGGCTGTCTTTACCGACTTCTTTAAGATAGGAGATGTCGTGTTTGATTTTGCCGGTGGTCATAAAACTGTTTAAGTGTTTGTAAAAGAATTCATCGTCAAAGTTTTCGCTCCACAGGCGGCTGTACTCTTTGCCGAGGCTGGTGAGACTGCCTTCGAGATTCAGAGCGCCGACCAGACCCGGCCAGGTGCCATCAAAATTGGCAAGAATTAAAATTGGTCCTTGATGATGCACTAAAGAGGGTGCGACATGATGACTGTATTGCCAGGCGGTCAGTAACACGATAACGGGAGCCTTGTTATCAATTCCTTCAAAAATGTTGGAACCTTGACGTTGCCCGTCAATAAAGCCGTGGCCTCTTTCATCGCTATAAGCATGGGCGCGAATGATACTTATCCCATATTTGTTTTGAAGAACATGGGCTAGTTTGTTCTCATATTTTTTTTGGACTTCCCAACATTCGCGGTTGGCCGATTCACGCAGATCGCCATTGGTCAGGAGGTAAATTTGTTTTTTGATATCCAGAGCAGGAGCTCTTTTGATCTCAGGCAGTTTTAGATTGGGTAATTTGGTTCTGAGTTCTGGAATATCGAGAGTTGCAGTTGTCATCGTTCCTCCATCGCCAAAAGGCGGGTATAGAAGTAGAAATGTAGCAATCGATACTTGAAGTGACTGATAGAGGGACTGATAACTTGGGCTTAACCCGCGCTAGAGCTTTTGATTTCGCGGTCAATGCCGTTGAGGTAGATATTCTGGTTATCGACTGAATAGTTGAGAAACTTATAGTGCAGGTTTCCATCTACCAAATCGCCCGATTCGACCCTGACCTGTGATACGCTGTTAAAGCTTTGGTAGCGAATGATAGCGCCTCTAGGGTCAAAAACCACAAACATATTGGCAGGCACATTGATGTTCGAATATTGATTGTCTGCATTGGAGCCGCCCTTTTTGACGCGATGGGCATCTACTACCAATTCAACGTAGCTCAATTCTCGGTCAAGATTTTTTTTGCTTTTATTCTGTTCGCGTTGCCAACTGACAGAACCCGGCCTCCATTGATTGGGGGCTGCGTAAGAAATAAAATTGACCTTATTGTCAAAACTAGCCAGACTGATTTCCATCACAAAATTTCGTAAATCTTGGGTAGTGGTACGGCCACTGGGAGCTCGGTAGGCGTATACACTGTAACTGCTTTTTTCCATGTTGTCCAAGGCGCTGATTTTCAAATTATGAGCTGTCACCACCAAAGGCTCGGTACGGTAAGCCTGTTCGGTAAATTTGGCTTTGCTAACTGAAAGTTTTTGTTGGGCAGATGCGACATGGGTGGTTTTTAAAAATCCAGCTTTTTGTTTTAAAGCATCTTCCGTTTCTTGATTGAGTTCTATTTCACTTTTGAATGAAAAGCTGGTTAACATCGAAAGAGTTTGCTGCATCTTTTCTTTTCGTTCACGGGCTAAACGTTCTTCTTCAGCTTTGAAGGCAGCAATTCGTGCATCTTCTCGCCTTCTTTCTTCTTCTGCGGCTCGAATTTGACTTAAGCGGATTTCTTCTTCCCGTTCAGCTTGCATACGTCTGGCCTCTGCTTGCCTGTGCTTCTCTTCTTCTTGGCGCTGCAAAGCGGCCACTCTTTGCTTTTCTTGTAGCTCTTTTTCTTTTTGCGCGCGCGCATCTTCAGAAAGACGTCGCATATCTGCTTCCCGTTGTTGTTTTTCCAAAGTTAATTGTGCTTGTAAACGTTTCTCCTCTGCTCGAGCCGCTTCGAGCTGGCCTTGTTTTTCTGCTTCAGCAATTATTTGTAAACGTTTCTTTTCTTCAAGCTCTTTTTGTTTTTGCTCTTTTTGTCTTACTTCAGCTAAACTTTTCTGTTCTTTGCTCTGATTGTGTGCCAGAGCTTGTTGTTGCTTAATAGATTCTGGAAATGCTTGTAACTCTGCCAGCACAGCTTTGATAGGTTCAATTTGTCTGTCTGAGCGTTCTTTTAGTGAGGCCTCAATTTTTTCTTCTACTTCGATGGTAAATTCAACTTTATCGTGTGAAGCTTGAGTCAGTAGATCACTAAATAGCATATCTGTATTCAACAGTTCCAGAAAATTTTTCCATTGTGAATTCATTTCCTTTTGGATTTTTCTAAAATCTTTCTGTAATGTCTGCAATTGTTTTTCAGAACTAGGAGGATCAATTTCCCGCAAACTGGCAGCAGAGGAAAGTCGGCCACGAAACTCTTCAAATTGAGCTTGGCTTTTAGTGAATAAGTTTTTGTCTAAAATTTCATTGACGCGGAAAGCAAGAAAATTCGAGGCGTACTTATATAACCAATCGGCTTTTAAATCATTGAATTCATTTTCTAATAGACCCAGGCGAAAGAGGTACACCTTTTTGTCTGATAGAGAACCATCTTCAAATGGCAATAAGGATTTTTCCAGCGCGATGCGGTCACGATCACTGAAATCAAGCTGATTCTCCAGAAAGCGCGCCTGCACACTTTTGGCTACTGAAACAGAGGATAGCTCTTCCATAAGTGATTTAATACGCGGCTCTAATTTTTTAATCGCTTCAATCTGTTCCTCTAAGGCAGTGATGGAGTTGAATTGGGAACTCTTTAAGCCCCAATCGGGGCTGGCGGCGAGTTGGCTTAAATCGGTATAACGATTTTTTCCTGCAAGTAAGACTCCCTTCCATTGTTCAAAGGGGTAGCGTTGATTGACCAGCTCAAGCTGTTCTCGAAGAAATGATTTAGCCAAGTCTTTGTTGTAGCTTTGTGATAGTGTAACAAAGCAGCAAAGAAAAAGAAGACAGAATTGATACAAGACGGCTCTACTTGGCATCTTATGTTGGACGTCAGACCCCGCTACGGGCACGATTGGGAAAAAGATGACTTTGGGAGGGATAAAAAATTTCAAGGCTCTATTCATGCTGCAAAATAACCAATCGAAGACTTTGTTCTTGAAAAGGATAAATTAACGCAGCCCGAAGAATCCAGCAAGCAATCCCGAAAGAAATTCAAGTATTTGAAAAAATTGGTTCAGTGGGGTATTGAGAGAATTTCTCGATGGCTCTCATGGCTGGATTTCCCCACTACTTCAAGCTCTAAAAATTCTGGGCTGGGGGAGGCCGTTTTCCCCTGATTTCCTGTCGATTGGGAAATTCCCATTTTGTCTAGGGGAAAAATCCATTTGCCTTCGGCAGCTTCACCTTTGAATAAGGTTTGGCGCAATTCGCCTCGGCTATTCCATACTCGAAGCTGAAGGTCGGAAATATCTTGTAGGTCCATCTCCAATTGCCAACCATTGGCTTGTTTCACCAATTTTGCGGACCATGCCTTCGCTTTCTCTTGGCCTGTCTGCCACAGCGAATGCCTTTTTAGCGCCTCAGGGCTTCCCGCAAGCACATAGAGTGTATCACTCTTAAGTCCAGCGCTGAATGGAAGCATCATTTGATTAACACCCAGTTCAGTTGGCACACGGTAACGCATGGCGCGGTTCTTGGAACAAAACCAGACCTCCCACCCCTTAGGCACAAATTCTATTTGGCCATTGAGATGTAATGGTCCTTGATTTCCTACCAGGGTCCAGCTGAGTACAGAGTTTTGCTTTTCTTTACTAGAGCTAATTTCAATAGGAATCCAATCGGCACTCAGGCGGTTCTTATCCCGGAGAAGAAAAACTCTTGTTTCGCTATCCAGGGTGGGGACTAGCAAGTCATCTTCTCGTGAAAAGTTTTGACGAGCCCCGTCCATAGAAGCCAAGGTGAGTAGTTGACCGCCATCGAAGAGCCGCAGCAAAAAATCAACTTTGGGTTTTGCGCTAGTTGTGATTTTTTTTAATAAAGCTTCATCCCTGTCGAGAAAAACACTGAGGGTGTCTTCGTAGCAGTAGACGAAATAGCCTTTCCAGGGCATAAGTGTATCAGCCGGTTCAAATTGAGTGTTTACATCATTCCAGAGATGGAGCGTCCCCATTTTTCTATCGACATCGGGCACTTCTTCCTTATATGAAATAGGCCAGCGCATGGCAGTGAGGGCAGGATTGGCAACTTGATTCCATCCTTTTTTCAATTTAAGGGTGTATACACCCATTTCATTACTGGGAATCGTTTGCACGCTGGCAAGTGATATCGAATCAAGGCTACGGTCTGATTTTATCCAGATAGCTCGTGAAGCGGGGAGTGCCTCATTTAGTAGAACACTTCTATAGCCTCCGCCGCTCTCAGGGCTACCCTCATACACATAGGCACGCGTCAAAAGGCCTTTATTTTGATCGATCAAATTTTGTAACTGTAGGCTGTTCGTACCCGGCTGCATGGGAAAACTCAGGAGATTCCAGCTTTTTCCAACTGGATTCGGATTGGATAACTGATAAAAGGGCTGAGACAAAGTGTAATACCGGGTTGGATCGGTGGGTAAAGTAGCTGATTGAACCTGATCATCGATAACTACTTTCAATCGAACGGGATTGTAACTATCGGAAGTTTTATCGAAAATAATTTGAAATTCTTCCTCATCAATTTTCCCTTCGGAAATAGGAAGTCGAGGTGCCTTGGGCAGACTGGTAATTTTGTAATTCAAGGCTCGCACATTATCGACAATCTTAAGACGCAAGCGAACGGCGCCGGCTCCGATGGCTGCCTGATCAATGACTTCAATGGTGGGGGCTGTCGTATCGATACCAGCATAAAATATCCCTTCTCGGCTTAGCAGAAGGCTATCTGCGGCTTTATGTTCCACCTTTGGTTTAGCATCTGCTTTTTCCAGATTATACAAGGCTTGTTTACGGCGGGCATCACTGGCGGGTACAAACCACAATGCGGGCATGGGAAGATTACCATTGGTTCGGCTTATGCTCAGCATGGGCGTCGTGCGCTCAAAACCGCTCACCCTCCTACTGTCGATACTGGAGGCTTGCACATAGACTGCCGAATAACCCAGTTTATTGCCGGGATAGATAAGGCGCATGCCATCTTCA
>JBBQAD010000479.1:0-2678 GCA_038315885.1 Fibrobacteria bacterium
TCCATGGTCAGCCCAATTTTCAAGTACAATGCCACCCACTTGGGGATTAATGGAGAGGGCGTCAATTTGTTTCGAGAGACTCTCCCTAATTAAATCACTAGCTTCGGCCCAAAATGCATCTACATCAGCCCACTGAGTGATATTTCTAGCCTTCAGACCTTCTTCTAAAGAAGCATTTAAGCCTTTTAGTATACGGACTTCATAGCTATCCCCAAATTTTTTGGCTTCCTTGAGTAACTCTGCTGTATTCTCTGGAACTCCAATGCCCAAACCATCGACCAGTACTTTTCCAGCCAAATCTTCACGCATGTAATTGTAACGTTCCCAAAATGATTTGCTGCCATGCAAACCATCAGATAATGTTTTAGCTTCTTTACTTGTACAGTAATTGGCAAGCATGCTGAAGCTGCGAACACTAACTGGAAACCAGGCATGAATGTTATGGGATTCATAAGGATTAATCGCAGCAGTGGCGGGTTCGAAAACCTTGCACAGGTCGACTTTGCCTCCGCCTTGGCTATCGAGGTATACTGACCGTAAATTGGAAAAAGAAGGTCTAGAAGGGTCAATTTCTGACATGAAACGCAGGAGTTTGTTACCGTTTTCCAAGACCATTGAACCATTCTCAGAACCAACTACCCAACCAAAAATGCAGGGATGAGCCCCATCGCGGTCAACCATCGCCTGAAGCTGATGTTTTAAACTTTCCAGTGAGTCACGGTTGGATTTTTGATTGTAACACGGGCTTTCTTGAAGAACGAGTAGCCCAATTTGATCACAATTATCCAGCACATCTTTTGCAAATGGTGCACCGCCTGAACGGATAACATTGAATCCCGCATCTTTTATTTGTTGTAACTCTTTGCGCAGGTTGCGTTCGGTTGCAGGGGTGCCGCCCAAGAAGGGAAATACTTGTGGAAACAGGACACCACGTAGACGCAAAGGTTGATGATTGATTTGAAAAATTCCACGTTCAATGGAAACTCTGCGAATCCCAAAGCTGCGTTTAATTTTATAACCGCCTACTACACCAGCCTCTACAGTATAAAGGGTTGGAGCCCAGGGGCTCCATGGCTTTCCATCATCCAGTTGTATATTGAGGGAATGCCCGCCATTTTCATGATCAACTTTGATCTTTTTTGTAACACTTCCCGCATCGCCATCGGGGTTTGTAATTGTGTATTCAATCTCGATCGTATGATTTTTGGTATTCCAAAGCTTGGCTTCAAGTGTTACTCTATCTGCTTCATAGTCTGGAAAACAATTAATAGCTCGAACTCCTGCTTTGGGAAACCCGAAGACAGAAACCGTTCCTAAAATTCCGGCATAATGATAGCGTTGGTAAATTCCACCTACGGGAATTTCTTGTCTTGCTTTATCATCGGGTTGCTCTGGGCTATCAACACTGCGAAGCCGAATGGCTAAAAAATTATTGTCATCGGGTTTTACCAAATGGCTAGCTTCCACCTCTAAGGTCTGATGGCTGCCTGAACTGTTAACAAGTTCTTCTCCATTGAGCCAGACTGTGGCTACAGGGTCTAGCGACTCAAGTCGAATTACGATTCGCTTTCCCGCAAAGGATTTATCCAAAAGGAATTCGCTAAAGTAGAAGCCGATTTGAGGGACATCTCTTCCCGATTGTCTTGACCAGGCATGAGGCAGCTGAACAGTTTCGGTTTTTTCGGGCTTCTTTCGAAACCATCCTTCTAAAATCCCCGTATCCTGAGGATCAAAGCAAAATTCCCACTTAGACTCCACTTGGAATGCGTCGCTCATGCTTTTCCTTTGAACTTAGATTGCAGGACAGCAGGAAGATCGAGCCCCTGCTCCGAAATTTGCCGATGCTGCTTTTATGTCGCAGCCGCTGCAATGCTTTAAAAATGATAAAAATGAAAGAATAGTGCGCAAAATACAAAAATTATGAACAATCCCAAAGGGCTAGAGGATTATGCTTTCATCTAGCCCGCACTCATCAGAGCCCAATACCAGTTCAGAAGTGATGCACCCCAGGGTACAGCTATGATGACACCGAAGCAAATGAAGGGACCAAATGGGATATGCCTCTGTTGATTTAAAAGTCGAAAGGCGATCATTGAGATACCTGCTACTGTTCCAAAGAAAGAGGCCAGTGCTAAACCTAATAAGGCAGTTTGCCAGCCAAAAAATGCTCCGCACATCGCAATAAGTTTCACATCTCCCAGTCCCATAGCTTCTTTCTTTAGAACGCGGGAGGCTGCAAATCCAACTCCCCAAAGAAGACCCCCACTTATTAAGCTGCCCAAAAGAGACCAGAGTGGGTTTAAATCCCCTGGAATAAAACTAAGACCGATACCTAATAAAATTCCCGGATATGTAACTGCATCGGGAATGAGGTAATGCTTAAAGTCAATTACAATAATGGGAATTGTGACAATGACTAAATAGGCATATGCGATGGCAAGCGGCAGTGAGATAATGGCTTGGTTCTGTAACCAGAAATAAGTCAAGCCCATTAAGCTGAAACCGGTGATCAATTCAATAAGTGGATACTGAAAGGAAATTGAACTTCGACATTGCCGACATTTCCCTGCCAGTAAAACCCAAGACAGTACTGGGATATTCCACCAAAATGCAATGGGAGTGCTGCAACTTGGACAACGAGATGGTGGCCAAAAAAGCGACTGACCCAATGGCATTCG
>JBBQAD010000500.1:0-1878 GCA_038315885.1 Fibrobacteria bacterium
CCTGGAGGGAAATCCGCAATTTTTTGCCCCTTGTTATACAAATTCCATTGTGCCTCGAATTTTTCGTCTCCCGGCAAGTAATCTGCTTTGTATACGGTTTCAGACTCCACCGATATTCCCCTATTTTTAAGCTCTGACTCAAAATCCGGATTATCCTTTTTGCTTGCTTTCTGATATCGATTCCATAATCCCCGACTTAGTGTAACAGTTAAGCCCCTGCGGTGAAAATGAGCCGTGGAATCGTGACCCAGACTTCGCAATATTTTTTCGCAGTGTTGCATTGCTGTTAAATCAGAAAAACGCAGGCTGAGAGGGAGATATCGACTGCTGGTATTATGTCGGAAAGTCTGATCGCGGTACTTGGATTTAGAGTGCTTTAAATTTGCAGTCCCAGAAGTGTTCTCATTGCCAAGGCCTCTGGAAGCGAAACCGAAGGTGAATACAAGGAGAATAATGACGACTTTTATTTTCAATCTGGCCTGGCTTCCTCAAATAGAGCTATTTGTCAAAATGCTCATTATATCGCCATATTAAGCTTAAGTCCGCAATTTTGCCTGCCGTCCAAGGGCCTGGATTTCCCAAAAAACGGGATGTTGAATCCCGCCCCAATATCGCAGCGGGTCCAATGCTGTCTTATGCTTTCTTCTTCTGTCTATTGCTGCTTCCTGGCGATATAATAAGACCATGCCCTTGCGTTATTTGACACCTTCTGGATTATTGGGATCCACTGCCTTGGCACAATTACTAATCAAACAGTCCGTGCCCAAGACCTTACCTTCTAGTTCAATTGCCTGCGTTTTTTGTGCACCACTTGTCTATTTCATTCTACCCGGGAGCCTATTTCAAGTCTTTCTCTTTCTGCTGTTAAGCAGCTTGGGCCTTAGCATATTATGGTTCGGTCTCTATACAAAGCTTCAAAAACTAAGTCTGCATGCCACCAAGGAATCGCTGCGCTTTAAACGCCTTTTTGAACAGAGTAACGATACGATACTCATTTTCAACGCACAGGGGGAGATTCAAACTGTGAATCATCGTGCCTGTGAACTGTTTCACTATACTCGAAAAGAATTTATTGGAATGAAATTGAATCAGCTTTATCCGGCTGAAAATCAAGGAGAGCTTGAAGCTACCCTGAATGTATTACTGGATAAAGGCTACTGTCGTCTGGAAACCCGACTGTTGAAAAAAGATGCATCGACTCTTTTTGTCGATTTTAGCGCACGATGTATCGATAAAAAAGATCCCCAGATTCACACCATCATTCGAGATATCAGCGAAAGAAAGCTAGCAGAAGAAAGCGTGAAAAAGGCCCAGGCGCAGTTATTGCAAGCCGATAAACTGGCCTCAATCGGTCAGCTTGCGGCCGGAATGGCCCATGAAATCAACAACCCCCTGGCCTTTGTCAGTGGAAACACTGCAACCATGAGCGAGTACTTAAAGGAAATGCTCGAACTTCTACTGTTATACGAAAAAGGTTCTAGTTCTGATATAGTCATAAAAAAAAATGAAATCGGAATGGATGTAATACAAAGAGAACTGAAGGGATTGATCGATGAAACCAATGAGGGCCTTCAGCGTATTCAAGAAATTGTCAAGAGCTTGAAGAATTTTTCTCGGGTAGACAGGCCAGGTCAATGGGAAGAAATCAATTTGAATGATGCGGTTAATACCACCTTGCTAATGGCCAAGAATGAAATTAAACACATCGCAAAAGCTGAACTCCAACTGGGAGAAATTCCCGGTCTCAACTGTAACCCAGGTGAGATTAGCCAGGTTCTGTTAAATCTGATTGTAAATGCAGCGCACGCCCTGGCTGAACAAAACCAGGAGAAACAAAACAAAACTGGTCTTCTGAAAATTAGCACCTACTACGAAGCT
>JBBQAD010000015.1:0-16807 GCA_038315885.1 Fibrobacteria bacterium
ACTTTGATGGAAGGCTTGAATAGTGCTAAAATAGACTCGGGTTCTGGTTTACGCTCATCCCGTCAAAAAGGTTTTGAATCGAAATTGGAGAATGTATTAATAGGAATCCGTACAGATTGGGTAGCTACACCCGGTCTGAGAACGGGTGTATCCTGGAATCGCAATCAATTACTTTATAATGAAGGAGAACAACATTTTGAATCCATCGATTTATTGGAAGCTCATCTTCAAGCTGAAAAATTTGGTACCCGCTTGGTATTAGAGGCCGCTACCATTCTCTATTCCAAACTAGAGAATCAATCGGACTCTTTACCCGAAAGCTCAAACGGTTTTATAGCAGAGCTAGGCTATAATGTGTTATATAATACAGCACACCCGCAAAAACTTATACCCTGGATTCGCTATAGTGCCTGGAATACCGCTGCATCTTCTGGAATTTCTAGATTTGAAGAAGAAAATAAAAATTCAAAATTAGAACTGGGTATCGCAATCTTACCTAGCCCGGCGATAGTCTTTAAGGCAGATATGGGATTTGCTAGCAAGGGTAAACCCAGTACGGATATCAGCACTGTAAATCTTGGAATGGGTTACATGTTTTAATGATTTTCATATATGAACTTTAGACTGTATCTCATCTTCTTCTTCACAATTCTGCTAGCCTTGCAAAATAGTCTAGCGGAGTCAATTAGCTTGCTAGAAAAAAAAGCGAAGTATGAATTGGCCCAATTTTCAGCGAGTTTGTTGGAAAAAGATTCGTTACATTGGCGAGCTGATAAATACAGTCTAAGCGATTCATTGAAAAGGGCTTTAGAAAACGAAGTTCGACAAGGGTTCTTTAGATCAAGTGTCCATATTTGGCGGGCCCATGCCGCCTCGGGCATGGCTTACTGCGCTGTTCTAGATAATGCCATCGGAAAAACGCAACCAATTACTTTTTTGACTATAACAGATACAAGTGGAATTATATTGTTTACATCTGTGTTGGTCTATCGGGAGGCTTATGGTGGCGCAGTAAAGGGAAGCGCTTGGAATAGGCAATTTTTTGGAAAAAAAACCCGAAATGCTTATCGAGTTGGAAAAGACATTGATGGAATCACAGGCGCTACGCTTTCTGTTAATGCCTTGGCCAAGGGCTATCGAAAAGCCGCGCTGCTAGGAAAATTTATTTGTCAGGAAAAAAATTGATCCCCATAAAAGAATGGCCTTCAGCATTAAAGGCATTGGCCGCATCATTCGCTTTGCTTCTTTCTCTAGGAACAGCAGTAGGTTTGACCTTGGTGGCTTTTACTACTCATTCCAGCCCCAAGGGAACAATCGAGAGATACAATGGTAGCCAATCCCAAACCTCCTCTGATTCTCAGGGTACAAGTTCAGATAATCAAAATCAAGATTTTGATTCGGGTTTAGCTGAGAGTTATCCCAAACCCATGTTTGAAATGCTGTTAACCACACATAATCATGTTATTCCCTTCTCACTAATTTTCCTAGCCTTGGGCGCGCTTTTTTTCTTTAGTTCCTGGCCTCAAGGGTATTTAAAAACCTTTGTGATGGTCGAACCCTTCATAGCGACTCTCACCACCTTTGGTGGTTTATGGCTCATGCGCTTTGTGCATCCCAGTTTTGTCTGGTTAGTCATTCCCAGTTCCATTTTTCTGTATACATCTCTTTTTTTCATGGCTGCAATTATTGTTTGGGAAGCTTTATTTTCTAAGGCTTCCTAAAAAGTTCGCCTCTACGCATTTCATTTTTACCAAAGCATTGGTTTTCTCATTTCTAGAAGAAAATTTTCAATTTTCTTCTACCTGAGAAAATGCCCCAACAAGTGAATATTCTATTTGCTTGAAATAGGGCCAAAATTCAGTCTTTTCGATACTATTAATTGGCCTGTGAATTGCATTACACTCTATGTGAAAGGGGGTTGCTATGAATAGCACTCAATTTAAAGGAAAATATGAAGTATTTAAGGGCAAACTTAAACAAAAATACGCGAATCTAACCAATGATGATTTGATGTATGAGGAAGGCAAAGAAGACGAATTCATCGGAAGAATTCATGAAAAAACCGGTGAATCCAAACAAAAGCTAAAGGATTGGGTGAGCGGACTGTAGAGTATCTCCCACTGCTACAACCTATCCCTAATCCGGCCCCCTTCGGGGGGCTTATTATATCTATTGATGCTTTTAATAGACGCGGTTAAACAAAAGTTTGTTTGTCGGTTCGCTGGCATTACACTTGCAAGATTATTTAAAACACACTGGAGGTAGAAAATGAAACTAGGCATAAATACAAAAAAAATCGGGTTCCTTATGGTGGCAACAGCATTCGTTTTGTCATCACTTCAATTTAGCTGTTCCCGTGGAAAAGCTGAAAAAACTGGTGAAAAGGTTGATGAAGCCATAGATGATACCAAAGATGCAGTAAAAGATGGTTTTGACAACGATGGGCCGGTTGAAAATACGGGAGAAAAAGTGGATAGCTTGATGGATTAGTAACACTATTTCATTTTTACTGACTCTGTCCTTGAATAAGTCAGTAAACCGGAAGTCACTCTGAAGTAAACGGGTGGCTTCTTGTCATACTCATTCCCGCATCTCATTCTCGAAAATAGTATCAAAGCTGAGACTGTTGGAATTGTGAAAATCTTTAAAAATTATGTTAGGGCTTAATTGAAGATTATAACGCACATTGACTCAAGTCCCAAGACATCTGAGTATGGCGTGATCTTTGCGTATGAAAGTTGTGGGAAGTGAGGCCATTATGAATTTAGTATGTGAAATGGGGGTAAACAAGGCGCGTTTCGCATTGACGGAAACAGATCGGTTAATGCAACACTCCTCATTCCAGGACTTGGAAGTAGATAAAGCGCACCCAATTCCATCTCGCTCCGAGTGGATACTAAAAAAAGATTATCTAACAAACGGAATGGACGATTTTTCTTCCGCGCTGAATCATTTTAAGCAGGAATACTGCCACGAATCTATTGAAGCAGCAATTTTCGCATTTTCTGGGCAATTGAAGGAAGCCCCGGGAATGATTCGCTCTTTAGACTGGAAGAATGAAACTCGTGATATACAAGAGGTGCTGGGTGCTGCAATTCCAGTCACCTTTGTTCACGAAATGAAAGCGCATGCATTGGCTCTTTTGCATGATCCAAATTTGGAAATTGAACAGTTAAATACTTGTCCTCCCAATGAAGGCACCAAGTTGCTCCTCTATCCAGAAACAGGTTTTGGTTTTTGCATTGCTTGGGCAAATTCTAATGTGGGCCAACGGATTTTTTCCTTAAAAATGGGCAAAACACTGTATGCTCCAAAGGATTTTCTGGATCTCCAATTTATCAGCAATTTATGGAACGAAAAAGAGAAAGTAACCTGGGATGATGTGATCAGTGGGCCGGGAATAAAAAATATGTATCAATTTCTCTGCTCCATTAAAGGCATGAATGAGCTGGATAGTAATATCAGTCTGGAATACGAAGACGCCCCTATGATCATATCTAGCAATGGGCTGCTTCAGCATGATGAAACTTGCGAACGCACATTGAATATGTTCATCAATTCTTTATGTTATAGAACTGCGGATCTGGCCTTGACTTACGGAGCTACAGGTGGTGTTTACCTTGGGGGTAAAATATGCAACCAATTAAAAAGTCTTTTAAATGAAAAGTCATTTTCAAAAGCATTTGCTCAGGCAAATCTAGATAGACCTTCAAATAATAAAATACCCATTTATCTTATTAAAAATGCTGACACGGCCTTGCTTGGTGCAAAATATTTGATCAATGGTACTGCAAGTATGCAAGAACGTTTTTTGGATTGTTAATGCTAGGGATTTATAACCTAAACCGTTAACATCTCTATGCCGGCGCTTGTTTCTCTAAATTTACTGAGTCTTCTATAGAGAGAGGCCAGTGATATCCCCAACGCTTTACATGCTGCCTCTTTGTCATCATTGAAACGTTTCATCACCATCATGATATGCCTGAATTCGGCATATTCCAGAGTAAGATTCTGTTCATTTGCATCGGCATTCATCTCATTGAGTCTGGAATTAAAATTGGTAACGGAGTGATTTGTTGAATTTCCATTTAAGGGTTCGGAGAATGAAATTGAGGTGGAATCCGATAGACCGAGATAATTGGTTTCTTTGGAATTGTTTCTCGCAACTTCATCACCTGCTTGACTCGCCGAATCAAAGCTGATGTGTGACAGCTGAATTCCCCCTCCCTGGGCAAACATCATGGCTCTTTCGATCACATTGCGAAGTTCCCTAAAATTTCCTGGCCATTGATGTTGGCTGAGAATTTCAATAGCCCCGTCCTCAAACTTTAAGTTCGTTTGATTTAAGCACAGAGCTAGATGTTCAACAATGGCAGGTAATTCTGAGCGCCTGTCCCGCAGAGTAGGCAAATTTATGGGAAAAACGTGAATTCGAAAAAATAGATCGCTGCGAAAATTTCCCCGACGGACTTCATCAGAAAGTGAGCGATTTGTAGCACAAATAATTCTGAAATCACTTTTACGGGTCTTGGTTTCTCCGATACGTCTGAAGGTTTTATCTTCCAAGGTTTTTAAAAACTGAGTTTGGGCCTCCAGATCCATATCTCCGATTTCATCTAAGAATAGTGTTCCTCCATCGGCTCTCTCAACAATTCCGATCTTATCTTCAAGTGCCGATGTGAAGGCTCCCCGCACATGACCATATAATTCACTTCTTAAAAGACTGCCTTTTAAGGTCGCGCAATTGATCTCCATAAAAGGCTTGTTCTTACGCTTGGAATGTTGATGCATCCAATTAGCCAACATTCCTTTTCCTGTACCAGTTTCTCCCTGAATTAAAATGCAATGGTCGTTTCCAGCGGCGATGCGGGCGTATTCAATCACCTTTTGGGCTTGCGGAGAGGTACCGTAGTAGGGGCTATTAACCATTTCTCGCATAACAAAAGTGGTTTCACTGGCATTCTTTAATTCATACTTCTGGCTTTCGGTATGCAGAAAAGACTGTAACTCCAGAGCATTAACGGGTAGCGCAAAAACATCATCAAAAATATTTTTGGCCTTGGTAACATCTTCAGAAAGGGGTGACATTAAGGCGACACACTGAACCCCATCATCACGCCATTGACGGATTTTTGAAATCGGAATTCCGAAGTCTCCCCAGGCTTCAATCTCAACTATTACAATCTTTGGAGCTTCATTTTCGGGGAGCCTGTCTTTACCCCATTCACAGAGCTTGAATCGAGTGGCCACCAAGCTGTCACCCACCACCTTTACAGTTGTTTTGGTATTTGCCTTCACTAAGACTGTCATAACGGCTCCGGCTGGGCTGTAGTCTTTCATCCTCTGGGATTCAGAAAGACGCAGAAAGAAAGAATTTTGTTATGCAGACCGGGGTTTAAGAGAATCGATGTCATTGAATGTGGGCCTTTCACATTAAGACTTACTCTATGGATAGAAGTATTCTGGTCTTGAATTTAAACCGAATTCGAAGGCTTCTATTGTTAAATAGTGCAAAATGATAAATTTCAGCTCCTATTCTGTCAGTAGGGACTTTCCCGACCTACTGCTTATTTGTTCAGCTTAAAAATTAGAGACAATCATTAGAGGCTACCAAAAATTCGCGAATTTAAAGATAATTCTCAGTAATGAAAATAGCGATGAAGGGCTAGAAGCAAAAGCTTCGGATATTTAAGAATTTTGGACGTCTGATCTCTATCCATTGCTGAATTTTTACCATAATCACGCTATGCGGCTAGCCAAGCCCCCTTTGAGAGTTGGAATCAGATGGCGCATGATTTGCAAGGCTGTCAGGGTATATAGGTAGGTTCGGTCGATGGCAAAGGCTGAGGCTTGGCTTTAAGCATTTCATTTTGGGGAAAGAGTGAGACATGAGTTTTATAAAACGGTTTTTATATCAAAGGTTGTCCCGCTGGTTAGCCAAGCATGTGGGCCAGCCAAACCCTATTGAATCTTTGGAACGGATTAATGAAATAGGGCATTCCTTGGTCAGTATTGCTCCTATGGAACTCCTAAAAGCCGGCTTAAAAATGCATGCTCGGGGAATATTGAACAATCATATCATTCAGCAAAACCCTGATTGGATATGGCCTTATTGGATAGAAGAACAGTTTAATCCCGATTCACTTTCTTTTATTCCCCGACCATTTGCCTTCTCGCAAATCAATGTGGTCAATCGTAATTGGACAGCAATTGGTTTTAAAGATAAAGGAGACATATTGGTGCTTGATCCGCGTGGACTAGCCATGCCCTATACGGATTCTTGGAGCGTTGATGTGTGGTTTTTTGGAGAAGACGGAAATGATATAATCCCTTCACGTTGTTCGACAGCCGAACAACTAGCCAGTTTCGAAGGTAATGGAGAAATTAGCACACGCTTAAAAAACTTAAATAGTAACACTGTGCTGACCAATACCTGGTTTTGCCAAATCTTGAATGGACAAAAAAATTATTGCTTGCGGTCCAATGTGCTCAGTGACGTACCGGGCATTCTGGCCATAGTGGTTAGGCCCTATAATATGGAAGGCATAAGCAGAATTAATAGTATTGATGTAAACGCTAGCAAAATGGGATTCGTGCTCAACGACTCCCAACATTTAGAATTTGGGCAGTCGCCACAAAGACTTGTAGGTTCGACTTACAGGCAAGGTGATGTGTTATACAAAATCAAACAAAATAAAGATATTTCAACTTTTAAAAGTGTCGATAGTAAAATTGGAATGGCTAGTGCAGCAGCCCTCTTTCCAGTTGAAAAGGGAACGGAAAATATTTTTACGGCCAGAATACCCTTATCCAAAAAGCAACATTCTTATCAAAGCCATGCCAAGACCTTGGTCAAGAAACTATCGAATCCGATAGTCATTCGAAATTCCCAAGCTTCGGTTGAGAGTAACACTGAGAGTTATGAAGAAAAATGTTTGATTTTGGGGATGCCTAATCCCTACAGCTTCTTGTATAATTCCTCGGTGCATACTTTGCTGTTACATACCTGCGAAGAAGTTTGGGCAGGACCCTTTACCTATAAACGCTTTTGGTTTCGTGATGCAGCCTTTGCCATTCATTCGTTGTTATACATTGGCCAAATAGAAAGAGCCAGGCGAGTCCTGGAAAATGCACTTTCGCGGCAGCAACAAGATGGTTACTTCTGTTCCCAAAATGGTGAATGGGACTCTAACGGTCAAATGCTATGGATTATGGCAAAGTACTGCGCAATGTCCGGAACAGCCTTACCTGCGGAATGGATACGGAGCATTGAACGAGCCATCAAATGGATAGCTAGAATGATGAAATCGACCTCAAATGGCTTGCTCCCACCAGGGTTTAGCGCCGAGCACTTTGGCTTAAATGATACATACTATTGGGATGACTTTTGGAGCTTGGCGGGCTTAAGAGAAATCGCTCCCTTACTGGATACAGCTGGTAGTACTAGGGCAGCCTCTGCATCAAGAATTGTTGCAAAAAGATTGGAATCTGCCCTCAGTGATTCCATTGAACAAGCCTTCTTAAAAGTTGATTTTAAGGGCTTGCCTGTATCACCTAATCGAAATATGGATAGTTCAGCCGTCGGAAACTTGGTGGCGACTTATCCTTTGCGATTGTATGGCAGCGATCAGGATTGGCTGCAAGCCAGCGCGGATTATTTATATGAAAATTGTTTACATAGTGGAGGATTGTTCCACACTGTAAGCCATACGGGAATTAATCCCTATTTAACCTTGCATTTGGCGCAAGCCTTTCTGCGCGTGGGAGACAGCAGAGCGGGTGAATTAATGAACAGTATCGCAAAGTTGGCAAGTCCAACAGGCAAATGGCCTGAAGCTATACACCCGATATTAGGTACGGGATGTATGGGAGATGGCGAGCATGTTTGGGCTGCAGCCGAGTGGATAGCCATGGTTCGTAATTGTTTTGTCTTTGAAGAAGCACATGAAAACACATTGATCCTCGCAGCAGGAATACAAGAAGAGTGGCTAAAAAATGGTAATAAATTGATCTTTGGCCCCACGCCTACTCGCTTTGGTCCTGTAAAGATTGAGATACAGATTCAAAGCGATCAAATACATATCAATTGTATGGGAATGTGGCGAGGCCAAGCTCCTAAATTATCGGTAATTAATCAAAATGGTGAACTTGGTAAAAAACCGATAATGATAGATTCCCAATCCATTTAGTAAGCACATATATCCATCGATTAATTTCAGATCTGATAGAAATCCTCATAAATGCATTTTATTTTTGTAAAAACCTGCAATTTTATAGAGAAAATAGCGGCATGATAACGGCATGACATTTGCGCTATATAACGAAAACTGAAACAAAGTTACATAGGAGTCAATTATGTTAACATGGGTCATTATTTTTTTGGCAATTGCTTTAATTGCGGCAGTATTTGGGTTTACCGGCATTGCTGCCACCTCAGCTGGAATCGCCAAAATCATCTTCTTCATATTTATCGTGCTTTTCATTCTAGCCTTGATTAAGCATTTGATGTAAAGCAGTAAAAAGGGTAGACCCTTTTATTCTGGTTCCTGGCATTCAAAGCCAGGAAGTTTGCCTAGGTTGCCCTTTCCTCATTCTTTAATTTGAATTGCATGAGTGAATATCTTGCACCAGAAGAGAGTTCGGCAGCTACTTTGGGAATGGGAAAGGATGGTAAAAGATCCTCTCAAAAAATTGAACGCGCCTGGATTCTAAATGACTGGGCGAACTCCGCTTATACAGTCGCAATTACGACGGCTATTTTACCTCTTTATTTTAAAGATGTTATTGCAAAAGATCTTCCCGCCCACATCTCTACTGCCTATTTAGGTTACGCAAACACTATTGCATCATTTCTCATTGCCATTTGTGCGCCCCTCCTAGGGACTTTGGCCGATTACCGTGGTTTTAAAATGCCCTTTTTTATGGCATCCACTTTTATAGGGGTTTTGTTTACTGGGCTTTTAGCTTTCACGGGTGAAGGCCATTGGTTGAGTTGCTTAATGCTTTACGGCTGCTCTTCAATCGGTTTTGCAGCCATGAACCTTTTTTACGATGCCTTTTTAACCGATGTAACCACAAGAGAGCGTTATGATTGGGTTTCTGCCAGCGGATATGCCTGGGGTTACATTGGCAGTGTAATACCCTTTCTACTAAGCATCTTGTTAATTCTGAAATGGTCGGTTTTTGGCCTTCCATCAGTGGTTTTTGCAACAAAATTATCCTTTGTAATAACTGCCATTTGGTGGCTCGGCTGGTCTTTGCCCATGATGTTTACAGTGCGCCAGCGATATTGTGTAGAGCGTTCGCAGCATCCAATTCGAGAATCTTTTGTCCGTTTGCGAGAAACATTACGGTCTGTTCGCGAACATCGCTCCGCCTTTCAATTTTTAATTGCCTACTTTTTCTATATCGATGGGGTTTCTACAATAATCAAAATGGCTACGGCCTTTGGTAAGGATTTGGGCTTAAGTTCTAATCTTTTACTGATAATCGTATTATTTATTCAGATTGCCAGCTTTCCTGCGGCCCTGTTATTCGGTAAACTGGCGGGCAGATTCGGAAACCTCCGCATGCTTGTAGTGGGAATTGTCATCTATATATTCATTACGCTTTTCGCCGTGTTTATTAAAACCGCACTCCATTTTTGGATACTTGCTGCTCTGGTCGCCTTGGCGATGGGAGGGGTGCAATCGCTTAGTCGCAGTGCTTTTGCCGAACGGGTGCCACCTGATAAAAGCGCCGAGTTTTTTGGATTATTTAATATATCTGGCCGTTTTGCAGCCGTCTTGGGGCCGGCGTTGGTTGGAGTACTTTCACAGCTAACGGGAAATAGCCGCTACGCATTGCTTAGCCTATTGTTACTCTTTGCAATAGGCATGTTTCTGCTCCTTAAGGTGCGGCCGATGCCTGCAAATCCAAGTTGATGGAATAGAAACCCTTTCAGCTTATCTATTTTTTTACTTGAAACTTTTTTCACTAAAAAATGAATCAATTTTGTCCGATAGCCAAGTTAGAATTTCCAGAATCAGCTTTATTTTCGTCTAATTCATTGCCGTAAATACTTTTATAAATCGAAAGAATACTTAAAAAGAATGATGCGATAATAGGGCCCACTACAACACCAACTAGCCCAAAAATACCGATACCCCCCAAGGTGCTAAAGAGTACCATCAGATCATGCATCTTAATGTCTTTGCCGACAAAGATGGGGCGTAAAATATTATCCACACTTCCAACCAGAACAGTACCGCTAAGAATTACAATAAGGCATTTAATCCAGGCACCATTAATCAATAAAAACAAAGCAACGGGAATCCATACCAAAGCCGTGCCCACGATGGGAAGCAGGGTTCCGAAAAAGGCCAGTGAACCTAAGAAAATTGGTGATTGCATCCCCACAGAAAAACATAATATGCCGGTTAAAACGCCTTGAATCAGACCAATTAGTAGTGTGCCTTTTAGCGTTCCCTTGCTGACAATTAAAAAGCGCTGAATCAACAGTTTGTCATACTCATCTCGCAGAGGAGATACATTGATGATTTCTTTTAAAATTCTTGGTCCATCAATGTAAAAGTAAAACATGGTTAATAACATGATACCGAATTGCAACAAAGTGGTCATTATACTGAAAGAAATTTTTGCTGAACTTTTCAGCAATATTTGTGAATACTCTTTGGCTTGTCCTATTATTTGATTAACAGACTCGGGAGAAATTAACCGGGCATAGATAGACGGAAATTTCGCCTGGAACGCCCCTAATAACCCTTCCACACGATGTTGCCACGTTTGCGGTTCAAAATCTCTTAATATCCGCATGACTTCGATATAAGCCAAAGTGCCAAGACCAATTAAGGGAATGATGATAATCAAGCATAACAATAGGATGGTTAAGATGGATGCCAGAACCGAATATTTCATTTTCAATTTCATCCAGTTATAGAGCGGATAGGTGAGCCCACTAAACAAGGCTGCCATCAACACCGGCATCAAAAAATCGCGAACAAGAAATGTGAAGGCAAAGATTGCGATGGCTAAGTAAAGCAAAAAGGATCGTTTTTGAAAAGCGTCCGTCGATTTATTCATCTTGATCATTCCTTGGTCAAAATAAGCAATCAGTGTGCAATTCCTGATTTGAATTTCGAAAGTAACTCCATAGAAGAATTATTTTTAGGCTTCGGGTTTAACATGTTAGACTTTTAAAAAGAAATCTGGTGAAAATCGAAAAAAAGCCTTTGTTCGGTGGGTGTGATTTTCAAGGGCGATGCTGCTCATGGAAAGCCCCTTTGTGACCTCGGCTTGTTTCGCGAGCGAATTGAGTAAAAAAGTCAAAAAACTATAGCCAGGGAAAAGCCTTTATCCAGGCCATGGTATTTGTTAGCATTCAGCCCTTAGCAATGTTGATTCTCTAGAAAAAGTCAAAGAGATCCAGAAAGATTAATGGAATGATTATTACCAGTGGAATTAGCTTGGCCTATGGCCAGCGTGTGTTGTTTAAAGATGTTAATATCACATTTAATCCATCGAATTGTTATGGCTTAATTGGAGCCAATGGAGCAGGAAAGTCTACTTTCTTAAAATTGCTCTCAGGTGAGATAACTCCCGATTCGGGCTCAGTGGTAATCGACCCGAAATTGCGCTTGGCAGTATTAAAACAGAATCACTATGAGTTTGATGCCTACACCGTTCTGGAAACGGTAATCATGGGGCACAAGCAATTGTATGAGGTGACCAAAGAAAAAGACGCTTTGTACGCAAAGCCCGACTTTTCGGATGAGGATGGAGTTCGTGCCGGTGAGCTCGAAGGACAATATGCAGATATGAGCGGCTGGGATGCTGAACCGCAAGCGGCGCGTCTTTTGGAAGGAATGCGAGTCAAAGAGGCTTTGCATTCTCAAAAAATGGCTGAAATAGATCCCAATATTAAAGTTCGAGTTTTGTTAGCCCAGGCCTTGTTCGGCAACCCGGATATTCTTTTACTCGATGAGCCCACCAACCATCTCGATGTTGATTCGGTGATGTGGTTGGAAGAGTTTCTTTACAATTTTGATAATACTGTCATTGTGGTATCCCATGATCGGCACTTTTTGGATAAAGTGTGTACCCATGTTGCAGATATCGATTATGGAAAAATCCAGATATACAGTGGTAATTACAGTTTTTGGTATGAATCGAGTCAATTAGCCTTAAGGCAGAAGCAGAGTGACAACAAGAAAAAAGAAGATCGAATCGCAGAGTTACAATCTTTTATCCAACGCTTTAGCGCCAATGCTTCAAAGAGCAAGCAAGCCACTTCAAGAAAAAAACTGCTCGATAAGATTACCCTCGATGATATCAAGCCCTCGAATCGAAAGTATCCCTTCATTCAGTTTAAACAGGAGCGGGAAGCTGGTAAGGTCATCTTTAATTGCGAAGACTTAAGTGCCTCGAAAGACGGCAAGCCATTGTTTCGGAATTTTTCCATGATTTTAGCCGGAGGAGACAAAATCGCTTTTGTAGGCCATGAAGGAAAATCGGCCAGCGGTTTTTTTGATATCATAATGGGCGAAGCGGAAAAAGAAAAGGGAATGTATCAATGGGGTCAATCAATCACTACGGCATACTTTCCCAATGATAATTCAAAATACTTTGATATTGATTTGAATTTAGTTGATTGGTTACGTCAATATTCAAAAGATAAAGATGAAGCCTATATCCGTGGTTACCTAGGGAAAATGTTATTCTCGGGTGACGAATCTCAGAAGAGTGCCAGAGTGCTCTCGGGAGGCGAACGAGTTCGCCTGATGTTGTCCCGCATGATGCTAATGGGCGCCAATGTATTGATACTTGATGAGCCCACCAATCATTTAGATTTGGAATCGATAACCGCTTTGAACGATGGACTGAAGGGATTTCCAGGAACTATTCTATTTTCTTCACAAGATCACCAATTTGTACAAACAATATCTAATCGAATTATTGAGTTGGCCCCGAAGGGCTATATCGATAGAAAAATGTCTTACGACGATTACTTGGAGAGCAAGGAGATTCGCGCCCAGCGCGACAAATTGTAGGAACATCGCACGTCGTGCTTTACGAAAGCTTGGTCGGATCTCACTGAAGCCAGAAGAAGGCGCAGCCTACCTATGGCTTTAGTGGCTGAACGAGCTGGCATCAGCCGGGCGACCCTGGGGAAAGTCGAAAAGGGAGATGGAACGGTATCTATGGGTACATTTGCAAGTGTGCTATTTGTGCTTGTCTTTGTACACAGAATTGAAACATTGGCAGATCTTAGCGAAGATGAAACTGGTCGTCTATTGGAGCTTGAGCAGCTACCCAAAAGGATTAGACGGAAATAAAAACCATATGCAACTCATCTATGTACATGTTAGTCTTAATAACAGAACAATTCCTGACGATTTTGTAAACAATGGAAAACCGTTGCAACTAAGCTAGGTATCTCTGTCAAAGAATCTCAGCGGATGGCCTCAGCCTTTGAGCATCGGGATTTAGAATTCGCACTTCAATTGAATTGATCAGGAATATTCTTTACTCCACTTTTTTCAAAATTCATTTCGAAGGAATCCTTCTCCTTTCTAGTAGCTTGGTGGCCCGTACTTGATATATTATCCGATAACATAAACTCTTAATCGGCGGGAGCAGCTGTGGCATATCAAGGTATCGAAGACTATGCGATGATAGGAGACATGCATTCTGTTGCCTTAGTTGGCAAAAATGCATCGATAGAATGGTTTTGCTATCCCAATTTTGATTCTCCGAGTCTCTTTGGGGCCATACTAGATGATAAAATTGGTGGGAGCTATTGCATTTCGACTAAGAATCCCTCTGCCGTGACAAAGCAGTTTTATTGGCCTGATACCAATGTCTTAATCACCCGATTCTTAAGCCCGGATGGAGTCGGTGAAATATCGGACTTTATGGCGATTGCAAATAAGGCCGATCCGCATAATCCCCATAGTCATAGGCGGCTCTACAGAATTGTCAAACAAGTACGAGGTAATAGTGCATTCTGCATGGAATGTAAGCCTGCTTTCAATTATGCACGTGATACAATGAAGGTAAATGCAACAAAAAGTGGAGTCCTATTTAAATCTAAATCTCTAGAAATGCAGCTCTCCTCTGATGTATCTCTTGAGATAATGAAAGATGGCTGTAAGGCGGAATTTAATCTATCAGAAGGAAAAACAGTAGTATTTGTTTTACAAGAAGCTTGTTCTCAATGTGCTGAAATGGGTATCAGTTCAAGCGAAGCAAAAGATGAGTTCAATCGGACTGTCGCCTATTGGCGGGCCTGGATTGCTCAATGTACTTACAAGGGGAGATGGAGAGAAATCGTCTATCGTTCCGCCTTGGCGCTGAAATTATTGACCTACCAACCAACTGGGGCCATAGTTGCCGCACCCACCTGTAGTTTGCCTGAAACCATCGGTGGAGGACGCAATTGGGACTATCGTTACACCTGGATTCGGGATGCCGCCTTTACCGTGTATGGATTACTCCGTATCGGCTTCAATGAAGAAGCGGCAGAGTTTATGAAATGGTTAGAAGCCAGATGTCATGAGTTAAATCCCGATAGTTCATTGCAAATTATGTATGGAATCAATGGAGAACATCATTTAGAAGAAATGGAACTCAACCATTTGGATGGCCACCGGGGGTCCAAACCGGTGAGAATCGGAAACGCTGCTTTTGATCAGTTACAATTAGATATTTATGGCGAATTGATGGATTCTGTATATCTCTACAATAAGTATGGCAGTCCGATATCCTACGATCTGTGGTGTCACTTAAGGCGCTTGATGAATTGGCTCTGTAAAAATTGGAATACGCCAGATGAGGGCGTTTGGGAAACAAGGGGTGGACGCCAACATTTCGTGTACTCAAAAGTGATGTGCTGGGTTGCCCTCGATAGGGCAATTCGCCTAGCAGATAAACGTTCGTTTCCGTCGGATCGTTCAGAATGGTTAAAGACCCGCGATGAAATTTATGAAACCATCATGCAAAAGGGTTGGAATGAGGAACGCCAAGCCTTTGTCCAATATTTTGGAAGCGATACACTGGATGCATCCAATTTGATCATGCCTTTAGTATTCTTCTTGTCACCCAATGATCCTCGTATGCTAAGTACTCTAGATGCTATTTTAAAACCGCCCCACAAGGGAGGCTTGGTATCAGACAGTTTAGTGTATCGTTACAATGTCGAAAAATCTCCCGATGGTTTAAAAGGCGTCGAAGGTACTTTTAATATCTGCTCCTTTTGGCTAGTAGAAGCCTTGACTCGCGCTGGGCGGGACGATTCCAAGCGACTTGATCAGGCAAGACTCATGTTTGAACAAATGCTCGGCTATGCCAATCATGTTGGCTTGTATGCTGAGGAGACCGGACCAACAGGCGAAGCTCTGGGAAATTTTCCCCAAGCCTTTACTCACTTGGCCCTTATTAGTGCAGCCTTTAATTTAGATAAGGCTTTAGGAAGTCGAAAATAGATGGTGATTGAGTATCAAATTTGTAATCAATATCGACTACCCATAGGGTATTTCTATTACATTAATTGAATGAGCAGAGATTTTTCTTTATAAGCGACTGGTATCGCCCTCAGATTGATACTCATCAAGGGGATATTAAGTTCGCTTATGATAGTATCAATATGAGAATGCAGCTGACCCGATTCGAGATTAACTGCGCATTCTGGTCCCGGTTCAATGGGAGTCTTTTCCAACATTTGTCCAAAAAGATTATCATCAATATTATGTAAAGTATTGTCTTTAATAGTTATATGAATTTGATTCGTATCCATGGCAATGCTCCCTTAATCTTTTTGTTCTTGAATTGTATTCGAATCTGATTGTGAGGCAAAAAGGGATTCAGTGCCCTTAATGAGGCCTTCCTTTTTAAGCTCGGTCAGAAAAAGCTCCGTCATCTCCGACATAAAAGCAAATTCGTAGCGAAGATCGAGCACATAGGCTTTAATGCGGAATTTTAAGACCGAGACTCCTTGATGAATTTCATTCTTGACTATAACTGCGACGGGTTTGCTGAGATAAGCATAGCGGCTTGATACGGCAGCTTGATAGGCAATTCTTTTGGCATGAGGAATATCAATTGTAACCGGCAAATAACATTCGGCGACCACCTGACAGTTATTTTCACCACTATTGCTGTTGGATACAGAACGGGAGATGATGTCTCCATTGGGGACTGTAACGATAGAATCATCAGCCGTCACCATGCGAACTGATCGCAGACCGATTTGCAAAACCTCGCCGTAATGGTCGCCTACTTCAATTTTGTCGCCCACTTGAAAAGGTCTATCAAACAAAATCATGATTCCGCCAAAAATATTTTTAAGAATATCCTGAGATGCAAAGCCCAAAGCAAGTCCAGCCGAAGCTGTAAATGCTAATAAGGAATTTAAGGGAGGTTGAAAAACTCCCGAGATTATGATAAAAATGACAAAGGTCCAAGTGGATATACGCAAAATGGGGACAAAACCTTTAATCATTAGGCGCTGACCCGACCAGCGTTCAGCAATTGCATTTAATAGCTGAGAAAAAAATCGTAATACAAGCCAAGCGAGAGTAAAAATCACGCCCGACCAAAAAATCTTTCCTATTGTAGGTGCCCACTGGATTTTCGGACGAGTGTTATTGATAGCTGATTTTATTTCGGTATCAACTGCTTTGTCACTTTTTGGATTTCCTACAGAGCTATCCGGATTTTTTCGATTTTGAATCGAAGTGTTTTCTGGTTTTTGATGAGAAATTGATTGAGTTTGGTCCTTTGGGCTGATTGAATTAGCGGCTGCAAGGGT
>JBBQAD010000221.1:0-6306 GCA_038315885.1 Fibrobacteria bacterium
CAGCCCCAAGCGGCTTTTGCGCGATGCCTATTTGAGCGCTCTGGATTTAAGTCCCCTGTTGCGAGATCTCCCTTCAGAATCCCGGGAAATGCTAAACTTACTCAAACGCGGAAAATTAAGAATTGAATTTGCCCATAAAAATCTCGAACCCATGCTGCGCCTACATGATATCATAGTGAATCGACTAGTCTTCGCGATGGTATTGGCTGCTTTAATTATCGGATCATCTCTAGTGGTACTCTCAGGCATTCCTCCGAAGTGGTATGGCGTACCCCTGATTGGGCTTATCGGATTCACCAGCGCCGGTTTAATCGGCTTTGGATTATTGTTTTCAATGGTACGCAGGGGTCGTTTGTAACACAATCAAAAGTACTTGGAAGTAAGTGAACAGGTACTTATCTAAAATACCAGAGCACTATTACCGCGAGAATGATTCGGTAGATTCCAAAGCCCTTCAAGGTATGGGAACTCAAAAATCCAATAAAGATGCGAATAGCCGCCCAAGCCGAAACAAATGCAACTAAAAAACCCAGAGCAAAAAAGGGTAGATCACTGGAGTGTAAATCCTTCCAACTTTTTGCCAGATCATAGGCAGTGGCGGCAAACATCACGGGAACTGCAGCTAGAAAAGAATATTCAGCAATAGTTTTTCGTTCGATACGCATTAGCATTCCTCCCACAATGGTGGAAGCCGAACGAGACATTCCCGGCCAAAGCGCCAGGCATTGAAAAAATCCGATTCCCAAGGCATGTTGCCATTTTAATTCACCGATATGCCGTAGGTTGGGCACAGGCAAGCGAAATTCAACAAGCAAAATCGCCAAACCACCAAGGCCGAGACCTATAGCAACCGTTTGGGGAGAAAAGAGGTATTGCTTTATGTAACTGTGAGCGAGAAAGCCAAATAAGAGTGCAGGCAATGTAGTTAGTCCTAAAAGAACTATTCCTCTTACACCTTGAAACCCTGTGCTGGACTGGAATTTAAACAAATCAATAAATCGGCTTCGATAGATCACTAATACAGATAAAATCGCACCCAATTGAATAAAAACTTCAAAGGAATCAAATACAGGTCCGGTATAGTTCATGGCATGGCCGACTATGATCATATGACCTGTCGATGATACCGGAAGAAATTCGGTCAGACCCTCTACGATGCCCAAGATGAGGGCGGCAATCCAGTTCTCCACTATTATTTACTCGCCAGAGGGGCGAGGGATCCAGAAAAATTTGATTTTATTCAATTTCGCAAGCTTGTCTTTTGTCAATTTTCCCCGTTTCTTATCCTGGCGTTGTTTATGGCACCAAAATCCAATATTATTTCCTTTGGGAAATTCTTCCCGGACTTTTGGCCAACGTTCTGGAAATTTTTTTAGAAATTGTAACAAATTTTCATACTGATCTTCCCAGCGATCTGGCAACACCAGTGCAACACCGGCTTTCTTTAATTGTTCCGACCGTAATTTCAGCAAAGTTCCTCGCGAAAAACTTTCGCGTTGATGAAAAAGCCATAGTCCTAAGTTGTTGCCCTTGGGAAATTCTTCTCTGGACTTAGGAAGTTTACCTGGATTTTTTGCTATAAATTTTTTCAACAAATCAAATTGACGATTCCAGCGGGATTCTCGCTTGTCTTGATCCGAAGCTGGACTGACTTTCTTTGTAAATATTTTTGATGTTTTTTTGGCCGCCATTTGCTGCCCCTCGATCCATTCAAGCTTGAAAGTTACATGTGCATCAGTGCATATGTTTTAATAATGTAATAAAAGCCTTTCACTTACAATGGTCTTGGGATAAAAATGAAAGTTTGTCTAAACATTGGTTGTAACATTACTGACTTTGTCATAATTTGTGAACTATTCGGCACATAACAATTGCACAATATCGTCCTTCTGAAATGAAAGTGACAAAATGTGTTCATCTGTTATATTCGTTTGCGATTCATTCTCCCCTTGTCGAATAATTTTTACTCGCTTCCAGGGATTCTGAATCTGAAACAAGCCTGACCTAAGCGACTTTACTTCGATATTTACGATTTCGCCTAGTGATTTTTTAGCAGAGACCTCAAAACCACCTTCTGCTCGTATGCGTTCAAAAACGACGTCTTTCCATGATTCTGGGATACCCTTAAACACGTAATGAACACCTCGACTACTATAGAGAAGCATTTCCATGACAGCGCTGCAGGCAGCCATACCCGCCTCAATTTGCATAATCTCATGATTCGGAGTAGGTCCATGTTTCTGACTATCTGGAATAGGTGCTTTTCCGAGGAGACTAAAGCCCCCGAATTGAGGATCATGAAGTGTACCATGGCCTTCATTGGTATACACTTTATCCCACATTTCCAGAAGCAGTTCCGCCATATCACCATTGCCGACTCGGGCGTGTAAAATGGAAGCCCATGGAACGCACCAGCCTGACCAAAGGCCCATTCCCTGATAAACCCAAGTTTGAAAGGTCTTATTCAGAATAGCTTTCCATTTTGGATCATGCGTGTTGATCACATCAAAGGGATAGAGTCCCGCTAAATGGCTATGATGGCGATGGCTTTCCTCCAGGGCTACGCCCTCCCATAATGCGATTTCTTCTTTCTCTAGTTGAGAATCACTTTTTACCAAGCAGACCTTTGGCAATCGCCTCTCTATATCACTCCAGGCGGGATCGGGTTCCTCACCCAGAATTCGACTGCTTTCCTGCAAGCCTTCCAATAGAGAATGAATGGCTCCTAACTGAAAACTGGAATTCGCACCCCAGGCATTCATTTGTGAACCCCGGTATTCGGGAGAAACAGAAATGGGCAGTTTAAGCGTTCCGTCTTTATCTTGTAACATGGCCTGATACACTTTTAATGTTCCCTTCATAAAGGGATAGGCCAAACGTTCTAAAAACTCTTTGTCTCCTGAGTAGGAGTAGTACTGATACATCATTTGGGCCATCCATGCGGTACAGCCGTGATCTATAGCACCAGTCCAGAAGCCTCCCATCGCTACACAGCGATCGTCAACCGCATGAGGTAGGATGTATCCATCCTCTATTCCCACAAAATGGCGCGCATTTTCTTTAAGAATAGGCAACCACGATTCAATCATTGTAAACAAAGGTTTCAGGTGACTCCACAAGCCTGTGCGGTATGCAGGCCAGTAACACATTTGCACATTGATGTTAAAATGATAATCTGCCGACCAGGGCGGCATCTGATATTCTTCTAGCCAGGGGCCTTGCAATCCCGCCGCTACGCCAGCCGGATTTGTCAGACCGGCAAATTTATACAGGCCATAGTGATAGATAAAATCAAGTTTTGCATTAGGGATATCAATTTTGGGAACTGTATTCCAATAGTTATTCCACCAAGAGTCACCCTTTTCCCTCAAAGCTTCAATTCCCTGACTTTGCCTTTCTTTTAAAAATGTGAGAGCTGAATTTTGTAATACATTAATTTGTTTAGCTCCCTCTTGAGCCTGCGCTAGCATCGTTGTTAACCAAAAAGAATCTTCATTCATAGTATAAGCGACACAGAGTGGTCCGTCGTTGGGACGTTTTTGAGTCCAGCCGGAAACATCATCTTTTTCAAAAGGTTCAGTCGCTTCAAATCCTCTTTCGGTCAATTTTTTAGCGACATAGTTCCAAGCTGTGACCATATGAATCTTCTTGGGCCGGCATTCCGGAGGAAAGGAGACACACAATATATCACTATCCATTGAGAGAGCAAGATTGACCGCGTATGAAGCCTTATTAATTTGATCAACTAAAATTAAATGAATTTCTCCCGAACCCAGTAGCAGCTCCCCTTTTTGTAAATGGATATCTGGAGAAAATTCGAGTTCCACTCGGCCAATCGGGAGCAGCGTAGGGCAGTTTTGCTTGGTGAAATTCTCTTTGGCATCTTCTTCATGTGAATTGGCTTTTTGGCTGCCGTCTTTTTTGGGAGAAAAGAGGGCGGTCATACCCTCTTCATCGCCTGCGGAAAGGAGAGCCGCAATGTTTTTATAACTGATGTCCTCACTCCAAGGCACGCCTCCGCGATGATCCCAGTAATCAACCCTGCCAATAGTCAACTTCAAAAGCGATTTTTCACCCCACACCATAACACCCATTCTGGCGTTTCCTTGCAACATACCTGTGTGGGTTCGAAGAAGAGGGAATTGCCAGTGATACACTGATTTCATTCTATAAATCCTTTAGAGTTTTTCAGGGGAGAATTCAGGGAGGTATTCAAGGAATTTCGATATTCAGCTGTTTAATTTTGCGGTATAAATTGGTTCGTTCAATTTGCAGGGACTCAGCAGTCTTGGAAATATCCCAGTCATTTTGTTTTAATTGAGTTTGCACATATATCTTTTCCAGCTCTTGCTTGGCCTCCGCCAAACTTCTGGGAATCGAAAACAAGGAATTTTTTTCAATCCCAACGTCTCTCTGCTCGGGCTTTTCTTCCAAAATTAATTCATTTCCGTCACTCAAGATTGCGAGACGTTCTACCAAATTTTTTAATTCCCGTACATTTCCTGGATAGGGTTTTTTTCTGAGTTGACCTTTGCTAGCCTCACTTAATTTTTTCATGGGTAGTTGATTCTCATGACAGAAGTCAAAAAGAAATGTTTCAGCCAACTCGGGTATGTCCTCTTCTCTCGAGCGTAAAGGGGGAACTTTTATCTGTAACACATTCAACCGAAAAAAAAGATCCTGCCTGAATTTATTTTCTTCCACCAGTTTTTCGAGATTTTTATGGGTTGCGGCAAGTACTCTGACATCTACTTTAATAGTTTCGGCTCCACCCACTCTTTCCAGTTCAGATTCTTCCAGTAAACGTAACACCTTCGCTTGAACGGAGGGTGCCATATCACCGATTTCGTCTAGAAAAATGGTGCCCCCATGGGCCAATTCAAATTTGCCTTTCTTGGTAGCAATCGCTCCGGTAAAGGAACCCTTTTCGTGACCAAATAATTCGCTCTCGATTAAATTCTCAGGTATGGCAGCGCAGTTAAGTTTAATAAAGGGCCCATTTACACGTAGAGATTGATGATGTATCGCATGGGCTACTAATTCTTTTCCTGTTCCACTTTCTCCAAGAATCAAAACCCGGCAATTAATGGGAGCAGCTTTCATAATATCTTTGCGCAGGTTTTCCATCGCCGGACTTTTTCCCACCATTCTCAAGCGACGCTTCTGCACATCGCGCCATTCTTTGAGTGCCTCATTCGCACTGCGACGTTCTAATGCCCGCTTGGTGGTAATCTCCATTTTTTCCAGAGACAAAGGTTTTTGAACAAAATCAAAGGCTCCCAACTTGACCGCTTGGACTGCAGTATCAATGTTACCATGGCCAGAAAAAACCACTACTTCACTATCGACTCCTTTTAGTCTCATCCATTCCAAAACTTCGAGGCCGCTTTTTCCGGGCATGCGAATATCAATAAAGACCAGATCAAAACCTTGCTCCTGACAAGAGGCCATAAATGCTTCTCCAGTAGGATAACATTGAACTTGATGATGCATATCCTCAAGAATGTCTTTCAATGTGGATCGAATGTTACTCTCATCATCCACAACTGCTATCAGGGCCATGTTATTTTCCTTCTCCGATAAATCGAATTACAAAACAGGCTCCGCCTTCAGAAAGACTCTCATACTCAATAGTCCCGCCATTTTGACTGATTAGTCGTTCTGTCATCGCCAAGCCGATTCCATTGCCTTCGGTCTTTGTAGTGAAATAAGGCACAAATAAATTCGGTCTGTTTTCCTCGCTGATTCCAGGGCCATTATCCTGAATCCGACAGACAATTGTGCCCTTCTCATTTGAACAATAAATTTTTATTCTACAGGTTCCCGGAGCGCTTGCTTCCACCGAATTTTTGATGATGTTAACAAAAGCTTCTTTAAGCTGACCCGCGTCCACCTTTACAGGTAATGAATTTGCCGATGAGTGATGGATTTCAATGGATTGTGTCGAGGCGCGAAACAATTCCATGCTGTCTAAAACGATGGATTTTAGATCGATCACCTTCCGATTAGCTTCTGGTAGACGAGCGTATTGGTGAAAAGCGTCGACCAAGCGCTCCATGTTATCAATTTCACTTAAGATGGTCTTGGTCGACACAGTCAATACATCTGAAAAATCAGGTGCAGATTCGGTATATTTTTTCAATAATCTTTGGGTACAGAGCTTAATGGGAGTCAGTGGATTCTTTATTTCATGGGCTACTGTTCTAGCAACCTGACGCCACGTTTCTTTTTTTTCTGCCATGCGTAACTCTTCTGCTGCAACTTTTAAACCAGAAGCCATTTGGTTAAAAGCTTTCATCAATAGAC
>JBBQAD010000092.1:0-9477 GCA_038315885.1 Fibrobacteria bacterium
GGCCTCTGTTACTTTTTCCCATCGCAGCCTTGCTAATTTTACTTGAGCGACTGTTGGTCTGGAGAAAGAAATCCTCAGCGGGTGAAAGCCTATATGAAAATGTAGTCAAGGATATCAATCAAAATCCTGAGAACAGCAAAAAACTCTGTGCACAAAAACCGCATGATTCAGTGGTTAAATGTTTACAAATAATCAACGAGTCACGCGATAAAACCAGAGAGATAGCAGAAAAAAATGTTCAGGAAATTATCCTGCATGAGGGACCCCAACTCGAAAAAAGATTGGCAACGCTTTCGGTTTTAGCGGCAGCTGCCCCATTACTCGGCCTCTTGGGAACGGTCTCCGGACTCATTAATATGTTTCAAGCAATCACTCTCTATGGTAACAACGATCCAAAAATTCTGGCTGGTGGTATTTCAGAAGCCTTAATCACCACTGAAACAGGATTGGTGATCGCAATACCCATTTTGTTTGCTCACAATTTTATGAGTAACAGAATGGATGCCATCAGCATGCGCATGGAAAAGTATTCGCTTAAAGCCCTGAACGCCTTGTGGCCAGAGGGCTAGATGAATAACGGGCTTAACTACCTACTTGAAGAGCTCGCTGTCTTTTTAGCGCGTGGTGGTTGGGTACTTTGGCCGATTTTTGCTGTAGGTCAGATTGGTTGGATTCTTCTTTTTGAACGTTGGTTACGCTTGCGTGCATGGACCAGTGATACAGAACGTTTCTGGAAAGCAGCTCCCGCTGAAAAGAATGCTTTGCTGGTCTACTTAAAAAATCAGAAGCAGCGCGGCCTTCTACCTGAAATTACCCGTTTTATTGCCCAGTCACAGACTAATGAAGAAAAGGCCATGAATTACCGAGCCCGAGAATGGTTGGAAGACAAAATGCCAATGTTACATCGCCATTTTAATAGCATTGGCGTCCTTACGGCAGCAGCACCCTTATTGGGTCTATTGGGAACTTTAAGCGGAATGACTGCCACATTTAATATGATCGCCCTGTATGGAGCAGGCAATCCGGTCTTGATGGCAAGTGGAATTTCCGAAGCCCTTATCACTACTGAGGCGGGGCTGGTCGTAGCCTTTCCCATGGTACTCTTTCATAATTTTCTTTCCAATCGAGCCGAAGCAATTGAGAATGCCTGTATCAGTGGTGCAGTACGTGTTATCAATTTGACAAAAAGCTCGGGAGAGTCGGTATGAGTCGAACATTTGAATTGGGTTACAAGAAAAAAAACCGTCGTAGTGCAGAATTAAATCTAGCCTCCATGATGGATATGGCTTTCATTCTTTTAATCTTTTTCATAGTCACCACCAGTTTTACCCGTGAAACTGGTGTCGATATCAATAAGCCCAAAGCCAGTTCCAGCCAAGACGTAGGTCGAAATACCATTTTAATTGGTATCACTCGTGAAGCTACTGTCTATGTTGCCGAAAGCCAGGTCTCGGTCGAAATGTTACAACCGATATTGAAACGTTACTTGGCAGAAGACCCCAATCGTTCCGTCGTTATTGTTGCCGATCGAGACGCCCCCGTTTCCAAAGCAGTGGAGGTGCTTGACCAGTGTAATTTGGCAGGTGTCAGAAAGGCCTCCATCGCTTCTGAATTGCAGTGAAAATGATAACCATGAAAAAAACGTGGAAAATTTATGGTATCTCTGTCATATTAGCCTTGTTGGTCAACCTAGCCATCTTTTTTGTTGTTCCACTTATTCAGATTCTCTTTGGAACTGTGCGACAAGACAAGCCTATACTACGCGATAAACTCTATCGCCAGGCGAATGTCTATCTGCCGCCCAAGCAAAAAATCCAGGAGAAACCGGTAGAACAATTAAAACCCATGCAGATGATGACCAAAACCAAGGTCAGTCCCTTGCCACGAAGCTTTACCATAGATTTAAGCGCGGCAGGTGAAGTTCGCAGCTCATCGGTGGCCGGTAAAGGAAATGGAACACCAGGAGGCCAAGGACTAGGGGTGATGGTATATAATCCGGGTGAAACGGATACCGATGCTGACCTGATTCGGGGCCAAACTAAACCCAAACATCCCTTAAGAGCTGAACGCGAAGATGTTTGGGTTTAGTTGAGGTTGGTTTTATCGTTAACGAATCTGGTTTCGCTGAGCAAGCCCAAATTCTATTGGAGGATCCCAAAGGCTATGGTTTCGGAAAGGAAGCTTTAAAATGGCTCTCCACCGTGCGCTTTCATCCGGCGACTTTACAGGGTGTATCAGTGCCACAAAAGGCAAAACTGCCAATCAGTTTTAATCTGGAATAATTTCAAACGGTGTACTTTTGATTAAAAAGAATTTCACATTAACCCCACTTGCAGGATGTAGTCCTGGATTATTACTGAGTTTACTCTTATTTGTTAGCCTCAGCTTTTCGCAAAATCCCGTACCGCAGGTCAATGACTTTCTCGGTCAAGGAAATGTTGAATATGATAAGGGTCACTTCGACAAAGCAATTGAACTATATCAAAAGGCCATCCAGCAAAAGCAACAAAGTTCTTTTGCCTGGTTTAATATCGGCAACTGCAGAGTGCAACTCAAAAAACTTCCTGAGGCACTCGTAGCTTATAAAAGAAGTATTGAATTAGCTCCTGCTTTTACTCGTCCTTGGTTATTGATGGGAGATGTGTACTTCTCCTTGGGAGGCTATGGTGCTGCTTTTACGAGTTACAATCGATATATTGAATCTGAAGGCCCTGATTTTCATGCTTTTCAGATGATGGGAGAATGCGCATTAAAGAGCGGCGATAAAGTGACCGCCATGTATTATTTGGAAAAAGCCCTGCGTTTGGAACCCGATGCCGGCGATATCTACTTAGCCTTAGCAGAAGCACATGCCAGTATACGAGATTACCCAGCAGCGATTGATGCTTTAAAAGATGCTGCTCTGACTTTAAAGAATCCCAGTGCCAATCTGTATTTTTACCTCGGCCAATTGTATGAATTAAACGAACAAAAAATGTCAGCCATACGAGCCTATGAAGAGGGACTCTCGATGGCACCCAAAAGGAGGGAATATTATCTTCGCATCGCCGAACTTTACGAGCAAGACGGTAGCGATTATTTAGCCATATTAACATTGGAAGAAGCCATTCGAGCCGGGCTCGACAACGGAATGATACGATTAGAACGAGGGCGACTCTACTTCGAACAGAAACGCTATGATAAAGCTTTGGAAGAATTCAAGCTTGCCTTAAACAACGGTATCGCTCAAGCCCGTAGAGGAATAGAGAATGTGGCAGCTGCATACTATAACTCGGGTAAAAAAGAACTTTCCAAACAGGCCTATGCTCTGTTGAAATAGATTCATAAAACTTTGATGGGATAACCAAGCGTCAGAGAATGAATCCAACTTAAGTTTCTCCAGTATTCGACCGAGTAGTTCAAACTCAATCTTGGACCCTTGAAGCTAAACCCTCCGCTGCCTTTTAGGGCATTGCCCCCTGTGAAATCACCGTCGGCATTGCCGCTTAGCTTTTCGAAAAGGTGAGTAATCTCATAGCGGTTAAATCGAGTTCCAGCTCTAATTGTAAAAAATGGATTGTAATTGTATTCCCAACCTACACTGAGCATCGACAAACTATGCCAGGGAACTAACAAATCGGCACTTAACCTAGTGTTTCTAAACCGACTGATATAGTAGTACACTCCTCCTTGCACAGTAACTGGTAACAAGGCATTATCATTTGATTCACCAAAGTAACTCTGCTCCTGCCGACCTAGATTTCGGATGCTCGCACCAAAGCCAAGCGCTTTTATTTTGGGCTGATATTGGACGCCGGCATCGATACCCCAGCCCACCGCCGGATGAGATTCTTCGAAATCGCCAAGATATTCCGCCACCCCTTTGATTGTTATTCCAGCCCTCAGCCTTTCCTGTATCTCTGTTGCATAGCTGAGCGAACTCGTGACCGACGCAGGTGCATGTTGTTTACCTGTGAAGGTTCCTTCTTCATCCAATTCATCGATACTGCCATAGCCCAAAAAAGCTGCAGAGAATGCCATTTGGGAAGAATCAGGACCCGGAAAGGCATAGGCAAAACTTCCCGCTTTTATACCGATGAAATCTTGGCTTATGCCTACCTGTAACTCTCGCGACGACTTAAGCTTTTCAAGTCCTGCGGGGTTAACACCTAAGGCGCTAAGCCCCTCGCATTGGGCTGCACAAGCACCTGACCATGAAGCGGTAATCGCATTTGAGAATCGGTGGAGAAAGGGAAATGCCTCAGTTCCCGCTCTTTCATCAATGGCAGCCGACCAAAGTGATGGCGAGACAATTGTTAAAATGCCGAAACAAAAAATAAAACGAATGATAAAACTACGCGGTGGCGCGAACATGGGCACAAACTACTTATTCGCCGCCGTTTTTCCAGGAAGCATAGTAGGAAGGAGGGCAGAAAGATCTATAAATTCACCACTTCAGCTTGAATTTCGTTCATGTGAGATCTATCCTTTACCCTCCTTGAAAAGGACCTCTGCAATTGCGTAAGCAGGAGCAAGAAGTCTGAAGCAGGGAGCGATCCAGTAGCTCAGTTGGTAGAGCAGCGGCCTTTTAAGCCGTGGGTCGAAGGTTCAAGTCCTTCCTGGGTCACCACAGGCCAGGTGCAAAGTCACCTGGCCTGTTTTTTACTCTTCCTATTTGACCCTCTCCTAATAAGTAAAATGAAAAAATTGTCCGCCCTGATGGAGGGCCTTCGTCTCGAATCCCTTCAAGGCTTGGATGCTCCTGCTGGGCGGCCCCTGTATTTATCGGGCTTGGTCGGCTCGTCGCCTTCGGCTCTGGCTGCTAGCCAGTTTTTAAAAGGGCAAGGCAATCTTCTCTATCTCGCCCGCGATATTAAGTCCGCTGAAAATCTAGCCGATGATTTGGAATCGTGGATTCCCAAAGAAAACCTGGTTTACTTTCCCGGTTTAGACCTAAAGCCCTACGAATGGCGCAGCCCCTTTGGCCATGTGATGGAACAGCGGCTACGTGGCTTTGAGCATCTGTATAACGGAAAAAGAGCGGCCCTGGTGACAACCTGGGACACTTTTTTACACCGTTTGAGCAGCCCAGAATCGTTACACTTAGAAATCTTGAGTTTTACTGCGGGCGAAAGGCTGAGTATCTCTGACTTTCGCCAGGCTGTTGTGCACATGGGCTTCACCGAAAATGCCGTGGTACAAGATATAGGGGAATTTTCTGTTCGGGGAGAAATCATTGATGTGTATCCCTTTTTGCTGGAAAATCCGGTTCGTATTGTGCTCTTCGGTGATGAAATTGAAAGCATTCGTGAATTCGATATTTTTACTCAGCGCTCAGTTAAAGACATCCCTCAAGTCAATCTCTTTCCTATGGACGAATGCTGTTACAGTCCAAAAGAATTAGAAGAAGGACTTTTTCGCAATTTGGAACAATTTGGCGCTGAGGATGTCTTTGAATCGGAAAGCCAAAAGCTGCTGGTTAGACGGGATTTAACCGGAATCTATTGGCAAAAATCCTTTTTCAAATCGCTCAGTTACACTTTGCTTGATTTTCTAGGCAAAGATACTCGTATCATAATTGAAGATTGGGATAGTATCGAAGAGCGCAGCGACAAGTTTTGGGATGGCGTTGAAACCGGTCACAGTAACGCACTGGCCAAAGAATTTGTTGTATCACAACCAAAGAGTCTTTTCTTAACAATCGAAAATGCCAAAGAACAGCTCAACCGATTTTCAGTGTATCACCTCGGCAGGCTAAGCTGGGAAGGTAAGTCATGCCGTAACTACCAGATTGATGAACAAATCCGCGGAGGCGGAGGACTGAGTCAGACCGAAGATTACATTCAAGAACTCCATGACCAGGGCCAGACCATTTTCTTAATGTCACCCAATGAGGGACAAGCCGAGCGATTAAAAAAACTGGTGCAGCACTTGCCTGTTGAAGATGTCTTGGTGGGCCATCTGCACTGTGGTTTTATTTGTCGAGATGATGCCATTGCCTTGCTCACCGATCATCAGATCTTCAATCGATTCAGCCGCAAAGTCCGTCAAAAGAAATACAAAGGCGGCGGCGGCATCAGTATGCAAAGTATCGAAGCGCTCACGCGCGGAGACTTTGTGGTGCATGAAGATTATGGAGTCGGTAAATATATTGGTATCACACGCATTAGAACAGATAAGCACAGCGTTGACTGTATACTTGTCGAATACTCCCAAGGTGGCAAACTTACATTACCCGTTTCCGATCTCCGCAAACTGGAGAAATACTCTTCTAAAGAAGGTCAAGCCCCCACCTTAAATCGGCTCGGTGGAAAAACTTGGGATCTGACCAAAGAAAAAACCAAGCGTTCGATTATCAAACTCGCACAAGAGCTCATTGATCTCTATGCCAAACGTTCCATGTTGCCTGGCTTTCCCTTTAGCCCCGATAATGCTTTGCAGCAAGAGTTTGAGCAGGCCTTTGAATTTGAACCAACTCCCGACCAAGTTCAAGCTTCCGATGCGGTTAAGCGGGATATGGAAAGACCTCGTCCTACGGATAGATTGATTTGCGGTGATGTGGGCTTTGGAAAAACCGAAGTTGCAATGAGAGCGGCCTTCAAGGCCTTGCAAGACAAAAAACAAGTCGCTGTGCTTGCCCCAACCACCATTTTGGCAGCCCAGCATTTCAATACCTTTTCAGAGCGTTTCGCCGCTTGGCCTATTACAATCGATTACTTAAATCGATTTAAAAACGCGAAGGAACAAAAACTCACATTACAAGCATTAGAAAAGGGACAGATAGATGTCATCATTGGCACCCATCGCCTGCTCTCCCAAGATGTACGCTTCAAGGAATTGGGACTGTTAATCATAGATGAAGAACAGAAATTTGGAGTGAAACATAAGGAACGCTTTAAAGAGATGCGCACCGAATTGGAAGTTATTTCCATGAGTGCAACACCGATTCCGCGAACCTTACACATGGCGATGGTGGGAGCGCGCGACTTATCCCTCATTGCTACACCGCCTCGTAATCGGCTTCCTATCGATACTAAAGTGGTGCCCAACGATCCCAAAATTTTGCAGGAAGCCATGGAGCACGAATTAGAGCGTGGAGGGCAAATCTTTTTTGTGCACAATCGAATCGAAGACTTGCCTCTGATTACTGAACGGGTTGAAGCCATGGTGCCCAAAGCCCGTGTAGGTATGGCGCACGGCCAGATGAACGAAGTGGATCTAGAGCAAGTCATGTCGGCCTTTGTTAACCGAGAGTATGACGTTCTAGTCTGTACCGCCATTATTGAATCTGGTCTCGATATCACTAATGTAAACACCATTATAATCAACCGGGCCGAACTCTTCGGGCTTTCTCAATTGTATCAGCTTAGGGGCCGGGTGGGACGCTCCTCGACTCAGGCTTTTTGTCTCTTGGTTTCACCCGATTCCAATAAATTTACAGACGAGGCGAAGAAGCGTCTGTATTCACTGCAAAAGTTTACCGAACTGGGAAGCGGCTATCAAATCGCCATGCGTGATTTAGAAATCCGAGGAGCAGGAAACATTTTGGGGATGGAACAAAGCGGTCATATCCAAACCGTTGGTTTTGAGACCTATTGTCGGCTTTTGAAAGAAGCGATGGAAGAGCTCCGAGGCGGCAAACCGATTCTTGCTATAAATCCCGAGATTGAACTCCCCGACAGTGCCTACTTACCCGAAGAATATATCGCAGATGGTTTACAACGCATTTCGCTTTATCAAAAAATTTCGCGATTGGATGAAGTGCAGCAAATTGATGAAATGCTTTCTGAGTTAGAAGATCGCTTTGGGAAGGCACCCGTTCCGGCAAAAAATCTTTTAGCCACTATGGTCATACGACTAGTGGCCCAAAAATTAGGCTTCCAAAAAATCGAACTGGAACGCCAGTTTTTACATACCACTTTTTCTGAAATGGTTGAAATAAGTCCACAGGAACTCGGCCCCCTGTTGGCGAAGTGCAAAAGACCCGTAAAGATTGTCTACGGAAAACCCTTGGAGCTTGTGATAGAACTGGTCAATTCCAAGGCAGCTGAGGCTATAGATGAAAGCTGTCGGGTGTTGCGAGAATTGCTTTAAAGTTATATTTAAGCATTCATATTGGCTCATTTAGTGCAAAAAACAAAGACTTCTCCATTTTTTTGGCTACTGCTGGCAGGACTGCTTGTCCTTGCTACAATGGCATGTAAAAAAGAAATAAGTTCTGGAACAGTTGTAGCCCAAGTCGGCACATCGGTGTTAACACTCGAGGAACTACAAAATCAGTTTCCTCCTGAATACTTACACCTTGTTTCTCGTGATCATTACTTGGATTTTGTTCAGCGCTGGGTTGATGATGAAGTTTTGTATCAAAAAGCCCTTGATAAAGGTCTTGATCAAAAAGCTGAAGTGAAAAAAAAGATCATCTCCTTAAGTCGCAAATTGATGATCGAAGAGTTTTTGTCGGGAGCCGAATTTGCAGGTGAATTTATCCCAGATATACAGACGCAAAAACAGTATTATGAACTGCATCGGAGTCATTTTCGTAGGCAAATGCCGGTATCAAAATTTCTTTCCCTTAAACTTCCCAGCCTCCCTGCCGCCTGGCAAATGCGACAGGCAATTCGCAATAGCAGTTTCGCAGTGCAAGCCAAAAAACTCTTGGGAGACAGCACTGAGGCGCTAATGAATACCCATTTTAAAGAAAATTCTGAAGTTAGACCGTGTTTACAAGAAGCAGTGTTTACTCTGCGGGTCGCTACGCTCAGTGAACCGATTCAATGTGATGATGGCTTTTACTTAATTCAGATTTTGGAAAAGCAGGATCAGGGTGCTACAGTTCCGTTTGATGAGGTCAAGGGGGAAATCTCGGAATTGATTTCAATGGAAAAGAAGAAACAGTTTCTACAAAGCCGTACTAAGGAATACAAAGAACAATTTGCAATCCGAGTCGACTTCGATAAGGTACCCGGTCCTGATCTGAATTCCCCTGTCGAAGAAAATGCTGCCTTAGTCGGTGATCCTGATTTTTTGCCACATGATGATGAGCATGAAACTTTTTCTGCAAACCATCAAGCGGAATCAAGGAAGGCTCCTAAAATAAATAGCCCATCGCCCTCGGCAGCAATTGCTCCCCACACTAATTCGAACTCGACGGTCAAGCCAAGCTCACCTGTAAATCCCAGGCCAGCTTCATCCACCCAAAACCCATCTATGAGCGGCAATACGGCAATAAATTCAAATACTAGTTCTGCGACTCCTTCGTCTGAAATCCAAACGCAGCAAAAGTCTTCCAGCCCCGAGACCACTTCGCAGGAAAACGTAAAACCTAAAAGCCCAATCCTTGATAGTGATGTGACACCTCCGCAATAAATACCACTTTTAGAATAAGGCCAACCATTATGAAATTTTTCTTACTACTGCTTTTAGTGATACAGTTACAAAGCAGCTTTTCTCTTGACTTGGTCGATAAAATAGCGGCCATCGTGGATGATGAAATTATTC
>JBBQAD010000405.1:0-3759 GCA_038315885.1 Fibrobacteria bacterium
TTCCAAAAAATTCCTGTGTTCAGGATCACAGCCAAAAAAAGCTGTTGGGTTTAAATCTGTGCGCATGTTGTTAATTTTGATTGGCCGACTCGCAAATAGCTAGGGAATGAAATGCCTCGCACTTTTAATCTTAGACAACATTTACTGACCTTTTTTCTTTTGGTCTGCTTACCTATTTCCGTGTTTTCGAATTCCCTCATAAAAGATGGAAAATTGGATACTCCCGCAGTTTCGAAACTTTATATGGATGGTGAGCTGGAAGAATTACGCCAAGCACTGGAAGAATTTCGTGAGGCCTACCCCAAGGCAGAATTTGAAGATCGGGTAACAACCTATAAATACCTCAGCATCATCTATGCGGCCAATCCTGATACTAAAGCCAAGGCGGAGGCCTACATGTATAAGTTGCTCGATATGGTGCCAACCATTCAACTTATTGATCTCTATATCTCGGATAATATTCAGGCTGTATTTAATCGCGTTCGAGAGCGCTTTGAAGCCGAAAAAAATTATGAAACAAATTATGACAAATTCGGCAGACCTAAACAACAGACGCATCCAAATGATCCCATTGAGGCCAAAGGCGATTCACCTGATACTAAAAAGAAAAATGAAACTTCGGTTAAGGGAAGCAAACACTGGATCTATTGGACTGCTGGCCTAGGGATAGTCGCAGCCACTGTAATTGGTTATGTGTTATGGTCAAATGGTTCGGATGAACCGACTCCGGAACAACTTTGAAGCAGAGGAACCTATTATGATGATGAATACCACGGGAAACAAGCAATATTTTATGAATAGATACCTACGGATTTTTGCGTTTTTCTGCCAATCGATGCTTTTGCTAACAGCCTTGACCAGTTGTCTGAGCAGTAAAAAAGATGATACAGAGAAATGCGAACGATCTTTTTCCATTCAAGAACGACTAGCTCAGTCGGCTATTTCACTTGATTCCATTGACTCAGTGATAGTCACATTAACCGATATCAATGATAAAACTCGTAGCTATAATCCCATCGAGTGGTCACGTTCCCAATCAAGTGTGATACCCACCACTTTTGATTACGATTGTCGTTTTGGAAACGATTACGAAATTTTGCTAAAAACTTTTAAAAAAGGTGAGATTGTACAGGCTCAACCCATTCAAGTCCAGGCGGGAAAGCTACAGCGTGATTTGGAACCATTGACAGTACTATATGCCCGTCCAGAAATCCCAGAATTCAACGATACCCTCTATTCCGAAGGTGCAGAAATTAAATACAGTACTGATTTGAATAGTTCGCTCTATCAGGTAGAGTGGTATTTCAATGCCACAAAACGCTATGAAGGTGTTGAGCTAAGAATTCCAGCGGCTTCCATGCAAGATAGCGGATTGGTTCAGATCAAAGTGATAAACAAAGCTGATCCTGAAATCGTCACACTCTCTACAATTTTTGAAATTAAAGTGTTGAGGAAGCTGCCTGCAAAATTTCGCCTCGTTGTGCAATTTGATGAGTCTTTGGCAAAGGCGTATACATTCCCCAATAAAACTTCGATAAATTCGGGAGTTGAAATCATTGTGGATTCAACAGGAAGTTTATCGATAGGAATTCAGAAAATCCCGGGAATTAAAGCAGTCTTTCCAGACAAAATTAGTGGAATGATTTTAAAAAATGAAGGGGATAGTCTTTTACAAATCAGCAATATTGTCAATAATGGGTTAGTGAAAATTGAGCTCAGCCGTCAAAAATATCGTGTTGACATTGTCAGTGCCGACACGTTGAAGGGCACAGTTTCACCCATTGTTCACCAAGACTATAACTTTGGAGATACGGTTTCAGTACAGGCAAACCCAAAGACGGGTCACATTTTTGATTCATGGAGTGATGGCGGTTCTGGGCTCACAAGAACATTTATTATTAAAAGCATCATTGATGTAAAAGCCCAATTCAAACTTCGCGATGGACTCCAAATAACGGCAAACGCTTCACCGAACGGATCAGGAAAAGTTACAGTTCAAAAAGGAACAGGAGCCATCAAATTTGGTGATAAGCTAACACTGACTGCCGTTCCTGAATCGGGTTGGGAGTTTTCAAACTGGGGTTTTACCGGCCCAAATCCCCTAGATGTGCTGGTAAAGGGTGATTCCAATCTTACGGCTAATTTTGCCCGCAAAAAGTATTCTGTAAGTGTTCAGAGCAGTGACCCTTTAAAAGGCAGCGTTGACCCAGAAATTAATAGAGAGATGCAACATGGAGATTCTCTTCAGGTCGAAGCAAGCGCCGCAAAGGGCTTCGTGTTTGATAAATGGAGTGACGGAATTGTTCAGCCAAAGAGATTGTTGAAAATTACTGGGTCCCTCACACTAAAGGCCCTGTTTAAACTCAAAGATGGTTTCCAGTTAATAACCAAGGTCAATCCAATAAATGCTGGTACAGTCAATGTTTTTCGAGATCCCGGTTCCATCCGCTATGGGGATACAGTTTCACTGACAGCTATTCCAGGGATTGGCTACGATTTTTCATCTTGGGGCTTAAGTAATAGCAACCCTTTAAAAATTACCATCTTCCAAGATACAGGCTTTACCGCTCAGTTCATTAAGAAGTCCTATGAAGTTCAGATTTCCTCCGTAACAGGCGGTACCGTTGAACCAGTACCCGGAAAATACAGCAAGGAGCATGGTGAGCAACTTCGTCTTAAGGCATTGCCCAATACAGGGTTCGAGTTTTTGGGTTGGTCAGGAGAAGTCAACACCAAGGCCTTGGATACGGTCATTACAGTTGAAAAGCCTATGATTTTAAAGCCCAATTTTGGAAAAATCGGAAATTACACAGTCAGTATTGATGTATCTCCCTCAGCTGCAGGTACAATTAAGAAAAATCCGGATGCCAGTAATTATTCCTTTCAGCAAACGGTATCAGTTTCAGCGATTCCAGATGGAACAAAGGGTTGGATGTTCTCAAAGTGGAGTGGTGACTTAACTGGAACATCATCTAGTCAAAATATCTCGATTGCCGGTCACGTTCTGGCGACAGCCGAATTTGAAAAAATGCCGATTGCCATCACTTTGTCGACAAGTCCTGCGGGCTTAAGCCCAGCCCCGACTATAACCGGAACGAAAAAATGGGGAGAAGAAATTACCATCTCAGCCTTTTCGCCAGTCGGCTATCAATTCAGAGAATGGACAAAAGCAGGCGGTCCCGGAAAAATTGTTTGGAAGGATTCCATACTTCCTGTAACGACCGCGACGATTTCTGGGGGTGATTTGGTACTTGAAGCCAGATATGATTTGAAAAAATTTCAGATAAGTGCATCAGATAAGGGTAACGGTAAAGTTTCACCTACTGGAATCGTTAATGTGAACTATGGAGAAGATCAGATCTTCGCTATTACACCCGACGCAAACTTTGAAATTGCCGATGTCTTAGTGAATGGCGTATCAAATGGTGTAATTAATAAATACACTTTCGTTTCTGTTTCCAAGGCACACACCATCGAAGCTCAATTTCAGCGTAAATCATTTAAAATTGCTGCCAGCGCCGGTACCAATGGCAAAATTACACCTTCAGGAACTGTATTAGTGGGTTCAGGCTTAAATCAGATTTTCACAATAACGCCAAATACAGATTATTCCATTGCAGATGTGGTCGTGAATGGTTCTTCTGTTGGAGCGGTGGGCACTTACGAATTCAAGAATTTACAGAGCGATGCTACAATTGTTAGCAGTTTTTCTCAAAAAACGTATTCAGTTACAGTCACTTCAGTGGGTCCAGGTTCGGT
>JBBQAD010000020.1:0-15203 GCA_038315885.1 Fibrobacteria bacterium
GAACCCACCGAGTTATTGGAGCCCTTGATCAAAAAAATACTTGCGCAGGCCGCTAGTGTAATTGGAACAGCGGCCAATAGAAGTATCGATTTGAGTGTTAATAAAATAAGCCAAGCCGACATCTCCGATTTGTCTGCTTTCCAAGCGGGGGACTATCTTTGTCTGGCATCAGCTTTTGAAGCTGGGCTTGCAGGCAAGCTCGATTTTGTAATTTCCAAAAAAGTCACCGCCACATTAGCCGACTTGATGATGATGGGAGATGGCTCCGCAGAATATGAGGACGATCATAAAGATGCCCTTACCGAATTAGGTAACCAGGTTTTAGGTGGTATTTCGACTGCTTTAGGTTCTGAGTTTCAGTTAACTGTTACAGCAGGTCAGGCTGCTACTACCGAATTTGATGGCTCATCAATCAATATGGAATTGACTGATTCCATTATTGTTGACATTGATGTGAACATGGATGGGCAAAATATTTCAAAAATGGCTCTCCTATTGGAGGAGACATTGGTTAAAACTTTACTGAAGCACACTGATACTTCAGTTCTGAACCGTCCCAAGGAACAATTAAGTGACGAAAACGACGAGTACGGAGAAAAAGAGAATAGCGACTTTGACCCCGGATTATTAGGAGCACCTACAGAACACAGCCGTTCTCGACTTTCTACCAATGTGAGCAATGAAAAAATTCAAATGCTCCTGGATATTCCGCTGACTGTAACAATTGAGTTGGGTCGAACTCAAATGAGCATCCGGAAGATTCTTGAATTAGGTCCCGGATCTATCATCGAACTAGATAGACTTGCCGGTGAACCGGTGGATTTGATGGTGAATAACAAAGTAGTCGCCAAGGGAGAAGTCGTAGTGATTGATGAATATTTTGGCATCCGAATCCTGTCACTCGTTTCACCCGAAGAAAGATTGAAACAAATCCGATGAATACAAATAAACCGTATATCTCTGCCTCTCAAGTATTAGTGATTCTTTTTTTTGGAATTTTAGCGTTGAGTGGATGGGGACAGAATCAAAAATATTCAGCTCAAAATCGGATTGAGGCAAAAACTGCGCTTGAAAAAGGTGGGGATCTTGCCACGGAAAAGTACATCAATCCAATCGACCAACAAACAAGTCCGTATGATTTAGAAACAAACAAACAAAATACAGCAACAGAAAATTCTTCTGAAGAAAAGTTTAACCGAATGGAAAAACGACTTAATCAGATGGATAATGGAAAGCAAGCTGGCGGGAAGGATCAAACTTTTTCGGCTCTTGGAGCCCTGATACGCACCGTGCTTGCACTAATTCTCGTTGTTCTACTAATTGCCGTTGCCTTGAAATTATTAAAGGGCTTACAACGCAAATCCTTGTTTACGCAATCCAATTCTAAAGGGGAGTTGTTGGAGGTATTAGAAACATGTCATCTTGGGCCACAGCATAAAATTGTAGCAATTCGAATGCATGATAGAATATGTGCATTGGGAATGTCGCCCAATCAAGTCAATCTGATTCGGGATTTTGATATCAGTTTGGATGAATGGTTACTTGCCCAAAAAAATCAACCGGGCAACGCCAATCATTTTAATGAAAACCTGAACCGTTTGCTGGATCGCTTCAAAAAACCGAAATCTTTTTCTCAGCTGGAAGAAACGAAATGAAGTCCTCCCTATCGGAAATATCGACACTCCTCGCAGGCAACTTTAATAAATTTTTAAAAATCCTTACCGCTTATAGATTAAAGCAAAGTCTATGGCTGAGCATTCCAATTGTTATTCTAGTCTTCAGTTTTTCTGCCGATGCCCAAGTACTTCCCAAATTGACTCTCGGATTTGACAAATCGGAATCTCCTGAAGATGTGGCCGTAACCTTACAACTAGTAGCCCTGCTAACCATCCTGTCTTTAGCACCTTCGATACTAATTATGATGACATCATTTACTCGTATCATAGTGGTGCTGGGATTTTTAAGAATGGCCCTGGGAACCCAAAACGCTCCTCCCAATCAAATGCTGATGGGTATATCACTGCTACTGACATTTTTCATCATGGCTCCGACCCTAAAAAAAGTAAACGAAGAGGCGTTACAGCCCTATCTCAGCAAGGAGCTGGATTATAAAGTTGCCATAGAAAAAGGCATGAAACCCATGCGTGATTTCATGTTACGTCAGGCCAACGAAAAAGATTTGGCCTTGATGGTACAAATTAGCCGCTCAGAACGACCCAAAAACGTGGATGACCTAAGCAACTTTGTCATCATTCCCGCATTCTGCCTAAGCGAACTGCGATCGGCTTTTATCATCGGATTCCTGATATACATTCCATTTCTGGTAATTGATATGGTAGTAGCTTCTATTTTGATGTCTATGGGAATGATGATGTTGCCACCCATAATGATTTCCACTCCCTTTAAGTTGATACTCTTTGTAATGGTCGATGGCTGGAATCTCGTCGTCCAACAACTGGTTCTAAGTTTCAGGTAACTTAAAAAGGCAGTTAACAGGTAAAGTATGTCAGATGTAATAGTTCTCGATATCGGCCGCAAGGCCTTAATGATGGTTCTCTTGCTGGGAGGGCCGATGCTTATCATCGCTCTTGTAGTAGGCCTTGCCATCAGTATTTTTCAAGCAGCCACTCAAATAAATGAAATGACTATGACTTTTATTCCAAAATTAGTGGCCGTCGGGCTAGCCATGCTGTTTTTCCTCCCCTGGATGTTACAGGAGTTCAAAAGCTTTTTCATTGAACTAATGGGACTAATTCCCCAAGTCTTACGATAACAGTGTAGAAGAAAAAAAAGTATGCTACCGATTGATAACATCTTTAACATGGGCGACTTTGCGGTGGCGCAATTTGAGTTATGGGCCTTAGCTTTGGTTCGTATCAGTTTTATGAGTTTTTTACTGCCCATATTTGGAATCAGTGAAGTACCCAATCAAGTTAAAGCCGGTCTTGCCTTTTTTTTAAGCTTAATCATCTTCCCGACCCTAGCCCAGCATTCCTTGGCTGTTCCTGATAACTTGGCCGGTTTCTCACTGTTAATGTTTCGCGAAGTATATATCGGAATCATTATGGCTCTGGGCTTCACCTTTGTCTTTTCGGCTCTCTCGCTGGCCGGAAAGTGGATCGATCAGGAAACGGGTTTTTCTTCGGCACAGCTTTTTAACCCTATGACCGAAGAAAATGATGCGGCCATGGGGCAATTCTTGTATTTAATTTTCGGTGTATTGTTTCTCTGTACTGGAATGTATAGCTTCTATGTAAAATCCATTGCAGAATCCTTTCATATTATTCCCTTAGGAGAGGCACAGTATAACTTGAATAAAGTTGTGCCTGTGGTAATGGCAATGACTCAACATGCATTTGTGATCGGAGTTAAACTGGCTGCCCCTGTCATTGTTGTGCTTTTTTTATCGACTCTGGCACTTGGTATTGTGGCCAGAATCATGCCCCAAATCAATGTCTGGCTGGTCGGCATGCCCTTAAAAATCGGCTTAGGCCTGGGAGTTGTGATTATAACACTTCCTATACTCTGGCAAGTTTATGTAAACGAACATGAAAACATTGTTCTGTACTGCGCCGCACTGCTGCGCTCAATGAGAGGATAACTGTGGCAGACGACGAGGATAAGTCGGAAGAACCTACCGCCAAACGCCTATCTCAAGCAAGGGATAAGGGTCAGGTTCCCAAAAGTATGGACTTAAACAGTTCCCTGATGCTGTTGGTGGGAGGCATTAGCCTTTGGATCTGGGGAGGAAACCTCGGGAATAATTTTCGCCGCCTCATGCTAGAATGTTTTACTTCTATACCTAATTTTGAAACCATTCCTGATGACCTAATTCGTCTCTCATGGCAGGGTTCTGCTTGGATAGCTCTTCTGGTTGCCCCCATGTTTGGTGTTCTATTGGCTGTGGGTTTAATTGTCAATATTCTTCAATTCGGATTTTTGTTTAGCCTTGAATCGATGGAACCCAAATTTGGAAAAGTCTTTGGACTGCAAGGTTTAAAACGACTTGTTTCGATGCATTCGATGATTGAACTCCTAAAAAGTTTGCTTAAAATGTTTGTAGTGGCTGTGATTGGTTATCTCGTTGTCATGCGCCATTTCCACCAGTATCTAGCCCTGGCAGACAGCAGTTTATGGGATATAGGTCAGCTGTTATTTAAGGTCAGTATTGAAATCATGATTGTCTGTTCCCTTGTGTTACTTGTACTTGGTTTTGGTGATTTATTCTATCAACGCTTCAAGTACAAAAAAGACATGCGCATGAGCAAGAGTGATGTTAAGGATGAATCCAAACAGAGTGAAGGCGACCCCCATATCAAAGGGAAAATTAAATTACTTCGCCAACAAATGCATCGTAAACTGATGATGCACGAAGTGCCCAAAGCCACCGTAATCATAACCAATCCCACCTTCATTGCTATCGCTCTAAAATATGATCAAGGTATGGATGAAGCCCCGATGGTCTTAGCCAAAGGCAAGCGGCTGATTGCCGAGCGCATTCGAGATTTGGCAACTGAGAATAACATTCCCATTGTAGAAGACAAGCCTTTAGCTAGAAGCATGTTTGAAGTAGTCGAAGTCGGTGAAGTCATTCCTCAACAGTTTTTCTCTGCAATCGCAGAAATTCTGGCCTATGTCTACAGTATGAAGGGCAAGGCCGTCGCATAATGCTGCGGGAAATATTAAGCTAATTCATTATGGCAACTAAGTTTCAGACTCAAACAGACAAAATAACCGCAGCCATACTCAAGCAGAAAGAGCTTGCCGTTACCCTGATGGTGGTAGGTGTCATCTGTATGATGGTGATACCCTTGCCGGGTATTGCCCTGGATATTCTCCTGACTGCAATGATTGCCTTAGCTGTCATAATTTTAATGGTATCTATGTATCTCGAAAATGTCCTTGATTTTTCAGTCTTTCCGGGACTTTTGCTGATTATTACTCTCTTTCGCCTTTCTTTAAATGTGGCTTCCACGCGACTTATTCTTTCTGAAGGCCATGCAGGCGCTGTTATCGATACATTTGGAACTTTTGTAACTCGGGGTAATATAGTAGTCGGGGTGATCATCTTTATCATTCTGGTGATCATTCAGTTTGTAGTTATCACCAAAGGTGCAGGTCGTATCGCAGAAGTTGCTGCTCGCTTCACTTTGGATGCCATGCCCGGAAAACAAATGGCCGTTGATGCGGATTTAAATGCAGGCATCATTACCGAAGAAGAGGCAAAAAAACGTCGACGTGATATTGGCCGTGAAGCTGATTTCTACGGCGCCATGGATGGTGCCAGTAAATTTGTACGGGGAGATGCCATTGCTGGCATCATTATTACTCTGGTTAATGTCATTGGTGGCTTTATCGTAGGTATAACCATGCAAGGCATGGAATTTACTGAAGCTCTTAGCACCTTTACCCGACTTACCATTGGCGACGGTTTAGTCACTCAAACTCCAGCACTGATGATTTCAACCGCCTCGGGTATTATTGTGGCGAGAGCTGCTTCCAAGAGTAACTTAGGTGAAGAAGTGATTATGCAGCTCACGCAGAATCCCCGTTCATTAATTGTTGGCGGAGCAGTTGTAATACTCTTAGGCTTTGTTCCTGGTATGCCTATTTTGGTCTTTCTGGCCCTAGGTGGGGGAATGGGCTTTATCGGAACTTCAATGATTAAAGCCGAGAAGAAAAAGAAGATTGAAATTGCCGTGCAAGATAAACAAAAGGCTGCTAAAGCCGAGTCCAGCGATAGCGACAAGATTGAGTCTTACCTGCAAGTGGATCAAATGGAACTGGAAATTGGCTATGGATTGATTCCCCTGGTCGATGTGAGTCAAGGTGGAGACTTGTTGGAACGCATTACAATGCTTCGCCGTCAGTGTGCCACTGAAATTGGTATCATTGTGCCCCCCATTCGTATCCGCGACAATATTCAGCTAAAGCCCAATCAATACTTGATAAAAATCAAGGGAGTAGAAGTCGGCGGTGGTGAATTGATGAGTGGGTGTTATTTAGCTATGGACCCCGGAGGCGTCAGCCAACGTATCTCTGGAATGGAAACCATAGAACCTGCCTTTGGGCTACCTGCCCTGTGGATCACCCAGTCCCAAAAAGAATCGGCGGAAATAGCGGGATATACAGTGGTAGAACTCCCGGCAGTACTTGCTACCCACTTAACTGAAATCATCAAAGGCCATGGCGGCGAAATTTTGACTCGTCAAGATGTCAAGGCCCTGGTAGACAACGTCAAATCCGTCAATGCTACGGTTGTCGATGAACTGGTTCCCAGCTTGCTTTCAATTGGAGAGATACAAAAAGTCTTGGTTAACTTGCTGGAAGAGCGGATATCTGTGCGCGATCTGGGAACTGTGCTAGAGGCCCTTTCTACCGCGGCGAGAACCAATAAGAGTGAATCTCATCTAACGGAGGCCTGTCGCCAAGCCCTTTCTCGACAAATATGCAAAAGCTTAAAAGATGGTGAAAATACGATTCAAGTCATCACCTTTGAGCCCAAATTAGAACAAATTTTAGAAGCTTCCGTACAATCAACCGATCGAGGTCCCAGGCTCATCATCCGTCCCGAACTTGTGGGTCAATTGATGACGCGTATCGCGCCTTTTATTGAGAAAATGATGGCAATTAACCTGCAACCTGTGTTACTCTGCTCTCCAAACATTCGCTTTCAACTGCGAAAACTTCTCGAAGGAACCTTTAAAAATCTTTCAATTGTCTCGTATAGTGAAATCAGTCCTTCAATTCGGGTCAAAACTTTAGGAACGGTGGTGCTCAATGAAAATGAAAACATTTCAGGCTGATAACATGCAAGAAGCCCTGCAAATCGTAAAAGATGAAATGGGCAGCGAAGCGGTAATTCTTAAAACCGCAAAAAAAACACGGCGTTCTTTCGGTAAGGTGCAGGAATATGTCGAGGTCACTGCTGCTTTGGAGGACAGCCTCTATGCCAAACCAAGTGATATAAACCCGGGGCCAACGCATGCATCCCTCTATGATCGAAAGGGTCTGGTTAACAAAAGCAATAAAGAATTAAACGATGACACTGACGGAGACTCCGAAGCAATTAGCCCTTCATCCTCCATTCGCAAGGCGAGTTTTCGCAGTTTGGATGAAAAGTCACCCCGATCGGGATCAGCCAGTAACTACAAAGGTTCTTTTCTAAACCAATTGGAAGAAATAAAGGGTTTGGTTGAAATGCCAACACGGGAACTGCGCGGATTGAAAGAAGATTTGAAAAACATGCTGGCGCGCATGAACCAGATAGCCGACAGTTCTCACTCGAGTGATGCACTTAGCCTAGAATTTCGTTCCCTTTTTCATGAGCTGGTTGAAATGGAACTCGAGGAACACTTTGCCCTTGAACTCTGTCAGAAGGTTGAGAAACTATTACCTATAAGCGAACGTGACAATCATGATAAGGTTCATCGTTTTATCCAGAAAGTGATGGCCAATCGTTTAAAGTGTTCCGGACCCATTCAATACAAACGAGGGCGCCCCACTTTGGTCATGCTGGTAGGCCCCACTGGTGTAGGTAAAACCACCACCATTGCCAAAATTGCTGCCAATGCGCGGTTCAAAGAAAACAAAAAGGTGGGAATTATTTCGGGAGATTGTTTTCGAATGGGCGCAAGGGAACAATTACAAATTTTCGGGCGTGCTTCGGGAATTCCAGTGACCGATATTTTTTCTCCCTCCGATGTCGACAATGCCCTAGACGGATTGCGACAGATGGATCTTATTCTAATCGATACCGCTGGGCGAAGCCATATGCACCAGGAAATGTGGGATGAATTACAGAATTTGATTCCACGGGTATGCCCCGATGAAATTCATCTGGTTCTCTCGGCCAGCACCCGTTCCCGAGAATTAGCCCACCAGTATGAACTCTACCGATCCTTTGGGATAAGCAGTGTGGTGCTTACCAAACTGGATGAATGCTTAAGCCTCGGCAGTCTCTACAACCTCGCCTGCCAAAAAAGACTCAAATTTTCCTATTTGTGCGACGGACAGAAAATACCGGATAATATAATGGAAGCCAGCGGTGAACGCTTAGCTGACCAGATTCTCAAGCAAGCGTCACTGGTGGCACAAGAGCAGCATCAGAAAGCTTAAAATTAAGTGATTAAAGTAAGGTGTGTAAAAAGCCACAGCCAAAGAATGAGACATTCCTCTTTACCGGAGTGAGACGATGAACAGTAACACTATTTCGCAGACAATCAACAAGGTCATTTTAACCTTTACCTTTCTTTTTGTCACACTATTCTCGATTCTGCTTTCTAATCAAATTACTTGGGAAAGCATCCTCTTCAGCCTCTTTAAAGGGGTCCTGGCAGTTTGCCTAGGGTGGTACTTTTTCTTGATTCTGGGCGATACCTTGGTCAAATCGATTTCTTCTTCAGCTGCTCATGCTCGGGCCAGGCGCTTGGAAGGAGGCTTGGTTTACCATTTTTTACAGCCTGATAAACACGAAATCCTTGAAGAAACCCAAGAAAAAAGCCCAACACCATCAAAAAGCTAAAAGCTCACCATATTTATGGTCAATCGAAGAGAAATAGGCCATAATGGATAAGGGTCAAATCAGGCCTACATCTGCGGCAGGCATGGAAAAAGAAAAGCACAAACCAAGTCTTGAAGAATTGTGGGCCGATTATAAAAAAAACGGCAACCAACTCGCAAAAGATAAACTTCTGGCAGAATATTCCGGACTAGTCCGTTACACTGCACAGCGGGTGGGTATCAATCTCCCCCCTTCGGTCGAATTGGCTGATCTGATTGGCTCCGGGGTGGTGGGACTTATTCGAGCAGTTGAGCTCTTTGAGCCTGAACGCGGATTAAAGTTTGAAACATTTGCAACCCATAAAATTCGCGGTGCAATCTTAGATGAATTGAGAGCCTTGGATTGGGTCCCCCGCTCTGTTCGGCAAAAATCAAAATCACTACAAAAGGCCTACGCTCAACTCGAGTTACAATTAGGCCGTATGCCCTACGATGATGAAGTGGCCGAACACTTGGGTATGTCACTTAAAGATTTTGAAGATATGCTATCCGATGTTGCACCCACGACGATTTTGTCCCTGGAAGAATCAATGCCTGACCGGGGAGATGATGCAAAGTCACTGACTCTAATCGATACTATTGAAGATCCCCAGGGTAGCAATCCCTTAAAAGAATTGGGCTACCAGGAAGTCAAACGAATATTAAAAGATTCCATTGGACAATTGCCGGAGCGAGAAAAGTTGGTAATCGCCTTGTATCACTATGAAGAGTTGACCTTGAAGGAAATTGGTGAAGTTCTCAATCTGACCGAATCCCGGGTCTCCCAAATTCATTCTAAAGCCATGCTCAAATTGAAAAGCAAACTCATTCAAAAGATAAATGCCTAAAGCTTAAGAGCCAAAAGCCAAATATGGCCGATTTTATTTTGAACGATAGTGTGAACCGGGCGCAGCAGTCCTCGCGTTTCGTCCAAGAATCCCTGCAAAAAGAAATGAATGACCAGCAGCATTTAGAAATGAAACGTCGCTCGCTAGAAAAAAACCAACGCTCCAGTATTGAATCCAGTGAAAACGTTAACGTGAATCCTGAAGCAGAATCTCAAGAAGAAACAGAGTTACGAAACAAAAAGAAAAGGAAAAAAAGACAGAACAAAAAAGAAGAACAAAAACAGGTGCCTCCCCATTTTTCTGGCGGACAGCTCATCGACCTGGAAGCGTAAGGCAGTAAGCAAGCGTTTATAAAGGCTTATATAGGTTTATGCTAGGCAGTCCCCCATCCAATACCACTCTGCAATCGGCTCGCATCAAGCGTACCACTTTATCCATTCTTACTCTGCCTGCCTTGCCCACCCTGACTGCCAAATTGTTGGAATTAGTAGACAAACCGCGGAGTTCATCCCAAAATGTATCACGCCTGATTGAAAAGGATCAGGTCTTGACAGCAAGACTATTAAAGCTGGCCAATTCAGCATTCTATGGATTCCCACGCAAAGTGGCTACCATCCAACACGCCGTCGTTTTGCTTGGATTTAACAGTGTACGTGAACTGTGTCTCAGTTTTTCGCTTTTCGATGTATTCAAGGACAAAACAGCAGTTCGGGTTTTGGACATGGCAAGATTTTGGCAACATGCGCTTGCCGTAGGGGTTGCGGCCAAACGAATTGCAAATCGGGTGCACCCTGAATCAGCAGGCGAAGCCTTCGTAGCGGGATTGTTACACGATATCGGTAAAGTGGTACTCTCCCAATATTTTCCCAATGAATTCAATACAATTCGACAAAACTTAAACTCGCCTGGTCTTCGTAGAGCAATCGATATTGAAGAGGCCACTATTGGAACAAATCACGCCCAAGTCGGCTCCTGGCTTTTGGAACGCTGGAACCTCCCCATCAAGTTAGTCGAAGCAGTGGCAATGCATCACTGTTCTGAACTCTCGGTCGATGGCAACAATTTGGCCTTACTGGTACAAATTGCTGATTTCTGGGCACATCGACTAAAGCTAGGTCACTCTGGTTATCCCGAAAGCCAAAGTCCTAATCCTTCCGAAGCCGAGATTATGCTAGCCCGTTTATCTCTGGATTTAAGCTCTCTAGATGGACAACAGGGAGAGCTGCTTACAGAATATCAAGAGGCTTGCGATATTTTGCTAACCTGATGTTAACGATATCTTTATTCTAAACTATAACTCTAAACTATTATTCTAATTCTCTTACTCTATATACTTAACTTTCCATTTAGTACTTTTTTCTTCATTTCCCGGTAGCGTTGCGAATAAAAAATTGGCCCCTGGGCTTCTCGATGATCAAAGCCGAAGGCTCTAGGGCTAAGGGCAAGAATGGGGGGTGCCTGAATCCGTTTGGCTACGGCCATTCCGTTGTAGAGATTCCACCATTTTTCGAGATCATTTATAAAATCTTGAGGCTTTGCAAACAAATCTCGAATCGCCATCGACAATCCCAATTCGTTTTCCAGACGACCTTCGATGTACCACTCTAGATTTTCTTCCGGTGTACAGCGTTTCCAGCGCTGTACCCAGGAGTGAAATAGTCGATCGTGGTAAGGGTAAATAAGGGGGTCTCCTTTGCCTTCATCCACCGCTTGGGCAAGGCTTAACTCTGCGCTGGGAGGAAGGGTAAAACAGGTTTCAGGGATAACATTGCTTTTGTACACATGGGCATTCAAGTATCGCCCTAAAGCATAGACTTCCCCCTTCCACAAATCACCCAGTATCGCTGCCACTCCTCCTAGATCACCATAAAGTGTACTATAGCCCACGGTCAGTTCCGTTTTATTGGCATTGCAGGTAAAGCCACCTCCAAAGGCCGATGCCATCGCAGCCAGTACGCGGCTGGAACGATCGCGGGCCTGCACATTTTCCATATGGAAAGCATCCAGCTTCAGTGTTTCACTAAGACTTCCATCAATACTAGATACCCTCAGCCCTTGAATTTCAGATTCAGTTAACTTCATTGAGTTTTCAATGGGTAGTTCCGCATAGAGGCATCCCAAATTATCAGCCAATTGCCGCGAGGTCTGGATAGTCGTCTGGCTATTAAAACGACTGGGCATATTTACCAACAAAAGGTTTTTTGCTTCGATAACGCGCGCGTATAGGGCGGCACTAACTGCGCTGTCTATCCCTCCTGAAGAACCGATCACAATGCGCCGCAATCCCGTTTGCTGTAAGAAACGGTCTAAGCCGAACTCCAAGGCCTGATAGGTTTCATCTGGAAAGGGATCAGCAAACTGTGTAACTGCTTTTGGAGAATGGGTATCTCCGACTTGAGAATTATTTTTAGTATCACTACTTTCAGTTTTTATTTCAGGTTTTTCTTCAGTTTCATTATCAGTTTTAAGTTTTTGAGACTGTATCTCAAATCCAATAATTTCAATACTCTCTTCCAAAGATTTTTTTTCCCAGACTATCTCACCTTCATCACTATACATGGTGCTGCAGCCATCGAATGTAAACAAAGTTTTTCCGTTGTTCTGTAAACCGATTGAATTGACATAGAGCATGGGACAACTGGCTGATTTTGCATGATTCGAAAAAACCCGATTGCGTTTATTTTTTTTTCCTCTTGTATAGGGTGAACAACTCAGGTTCACAATTAGCTCACATTTTTTATCCGCTAAAACCGACAAGGGTTTCTGCACATAGTCATCATCCCAGGCATCCTCGCAAAGCACAATCCCTAAGCGGAAATTCTGTTCACATAATTGAACTGAAATTGGTTCCAGTAATGCTTCCCAAGCACAGCCCTTTTCCATGGCAAGACGGCGCAGATCATAGAAATGACGGGTTTCATCAAATTCCCGATAGTTGGGTAGAAGGGTTTTAATTCCATAGTCCCTCTCTAGGCCCGGAAACTTTAAACGATTCCCGGCTTGGCAGAGGTGAACCGCATTATATTTGCGTACCCTTCCATCCTCTCCCCTCTCCTTCCAATTGGGCTGAACTGTTCCAAAGATAAGCAGGGCGCCCGGCTCTGTATCACTGGCCCATTTCTTCGTCATCTGACAAAGTTGTTGATTGGCGGACTCACACTCACGCAAAAAACTGTCGCGTTCCCAGGAGTCACCGATTAAATAGCCGGGAATACAAAGCTCTGGAAAAACGAGAATTTCAGCTCCCTGAGAACGTAACTCTTCGGCTATACGGGCTATTTTTCTGGCGTTTTCCTGAGGCATAGCAGGAGAAACCTCTATTTGTGCGACACCAATGGATATTGTTTTCATGGACGGTTTGAAATTAAGGAAATTCTCGGCTTTTTGTGGAAATGATTTGCAAGTCCAAGGGTAATCTATGCTAAAATTTCCCAAAGGAGGAAGCCAAATCGGGGGAGCGTTTTAAATACGAATGAAAAATATGCCTCCATCATCCATTGTTCCTGTTCAAGAGGCTTTAGAGAGCTTTCGTCTATGTAACAATCATACCCAGCTGAATTTGGCTTTCCGAAAAATACTAGAAGAACACTTAGGGACGCGTCTCTTTGGTATCTTTATCCGTCAAAACAACTTTACAGCTATTTCAGAATCTCCCCACGGCTGGCAAAGCCTTGGTCTTGAGACCCTACAAGAACTAATCTCTAGTCATGCCGAAAAAGGCTTGATTGAAGTATACAGTGCTGAGCAAAAAAACTGGACCAGCATTCCTATTGCGAGGCCTGCCAGCGCCCTTCTAATAGTGGAGAATGAAGCAAAAACTGAGGTTAAAGCCGATTCTAAGGCTGATGCTAATACAGAAGCTAAAAATGATTGTATAGCTGATGCAAACTCGCAGCTCGTGCAAACTTTGGGAAATCTTTGGATGGCGCGCCATGAGCTTCTCGATGTCAAGATAAAAAGCCAAGAGCTAAGCACCGAACTCAATCGCGCCCTGCACAATTTATCCGTCTTGCGTAGTGTGGGTCAAGCAGTGGGAGAAGCCCACGATTTGCAACACTTGCTCTCCTTAATTCTACGTGTTGCAATCTCAACGGTTTCTGCTGAACGCGGTTTTGTCATGTTGGAGGGTGAGCAGGCTGGCTATCTCGAATTAAAGGTGGTTCATGGATTAAATAATCCAGACGCAGAACGGCGCATCAACTCCGGCGCGATTAAATCGGCCCGCATTAAAAAAGGCGAAGGAGTACAAGGCCGGGTGATGGAAACCCGAGAACCTATCATCTTATCGGGAGACAGCGATGAAATTTCTGGTCTTTCGGCAGTACAAGGTAAGGTCAGCTCCTTGATGTGTGTACCTCTTTGCATGAAGGATGAAGCCTTTGGGGTCATCTTTATTACCAACAAAAAATCAGGTAAAATCTTCGATAATGAAGATCTGAATATACTGTGCGTACTTGCCTCACATGCTGCTGCTGTTATTGATCAGGCCCGTCTTTTAAGCATCGCCTCTACCGATGAATTGACGGGATTGTATACACGGCGCTATTACTTGGGCCGAATTGGTGAAGAAGTCAAACGAGCCCGACGCTATGGTCGAAGACTGTCTTTACTCATTGCCGATATCGATCACTTCAAGAAGGTCAACGACCAATATGGTCATTTATCCGGTGACCTAGTGTTACGCAATGTTGCCCGCATATTGAAATCATCTGTTCGTACCGATGTCGATTTTGCAGTCCGCTTGGGAGGCGAAGAGTTTCTGATTGTCATGCCCGAAACCGATCTTCCCGGAGCCACTATTGTGGGAGAACGTATACGTCAGACTTGTGAGAAAGAAGGAGTTGAGCTGGAGCGAGATACAGTTCGAGTGACAATGAGTTTAGGTCTGGCCTGTTTACCCAATCATGGCACTGATATTGACACTCTATTTCGATTGGCCGATGAGGCCCTTTATGAGAGTAAAAATTCGGGTCGCAACAGATTATCCCTTCCCTCGGATGCCTCTATTCAAAGGGCTTTTGCGGCCATTCATCATCCCTTTTCAAAGCAGGGCTAAGCTTCGCTGTTTTCGTAATCAAGGATGCGATTTTCCTAGGCTTTCCTTTAGCTGCAATCGGGTCTGCCTGCGAATAAGGGCTTGCTCATAGCGCCGTTTGTCTTCTTGCGATTCTGGAACCAGTTCGGGAACAACAATCGGTTGGCCTCCTTTATCCAATGCGACAAAAGTTAAATAGGCTGAACAGACTATTTCTTCTTCTAAACAGCCCATGCGTAAAGAAGAAGCCAGCACGCCAACTTCCAGTGAATGATTAAAGGCGCGGTTCACACTGGCCAGGAGTGTAACAATAGCTCCGATGGGAACGGGTTTTTTAAAAACCAAAGAATCGATGGAGAGAGTTACAACAGGTCCGCTGCAGTGTTTGATGGCCGAAATGGCGGCGACCTTATCAATCAGTGAGACCAAACGCCCTCCAAAGAGATAGCCCATGCTGTTAAGGTCGCCCGGTTGGATGATTTCGGTTGAGATGGCTTTGCTAAAAGAGGCCAAGCGCGAAATATTGGGTGGAAACTTCGTCTGGCGATCTTCGGGAGAAGGAGAAAGGGTGGCATTCATACACTTAAACTAAAATCGACAGCCCACCCTGCCCTAAAAAATCAATAGAATATTTACAGATATATGGGGTTATTTTAAGGGAATGAATATGGTTTCCTTTTTAAAGAGTCGGCTACTCATTTTGCTACTCCTTGTGAACGCAGTGGGGATTATTCCTCTAAAGGCTGAGATAAGGTCGAGTACGAGTTCCCAAAATACCC
>JBBQAD010000026.1:0-13785 GCA_038315885.1 Fibrobacteria bacterium
AACAGGTCTGTTCATCTGTTTTACTCAAACCAAGGAACCGTTATGTATCGCTTTGCGCTAGGAATCTTGTTTTTTTTCGCCCTTACCCTAATGAACTGTGAGAATACCACCGACTGTCCCTCCTCCGAATGTGCTGCCGATACTTCGGGATTGGTTGTTATCATCACACCCCCGACTGGAATTGCCGGCGAAGTCACGGTGACGGGACCCAATGGATACAGTCAAATTCTCGCCTCCTCTGATACCCTTCCGGGCTTGGCGATAGGAAGTTACACCTTCGCTGCCAAACGGGTGAAAACCAGTGGTACAATTGTTGGCAAAGCCTACTACGGAAAATTATCCAAAAGCGCCGTAACTCTTGCCTCTTGTGAGCGTCAAACTGTAACTGTTACCTACACTCAGGAGCCGGGAAGCGAAAAACTCTGGGTCGCCGCCGATAGCAAACTGCAGGCCTTTGCAGCAACTAATTTGGCTGCATCCGGTTCGCCTGCTCCAGCCGTTTCTTTAAAAGCGCCACCCTCACCCGGGGCGATCACCTTTGATGCCAAGGGTAATCTTTGGTTTACCAATGCCGAAGGAGTGTATATGTATGCAATGGAAGACTTGGGAACATCAACTGCAGACTATAAAGTCAAACTCAGTGGCAGCGGCGTCATGGGCAATGGGATTCCCGGAGCTTCGGCCTTAGCTTTTGATGACGATGGTTCTCTTTGGGTTGGTCAGAAGGCCGACCAAAAGCTTGTCAAATTCACTTCAGCACAGATAGCCAGCACAGGAACACCCACGCCGAGTGTATCCATTACCACTGCGAATATCGGAGGAGTGGAGTCGATGGCCCTGGATGCCGATGGAAACCTTTTTGTTGCGGGTGATGATGTCCTTCGCTTCAATAAAGCGCGTTTAGCCAGTTCATTCTCAGGCGCCGCGGATGCCAAGATTGTCCGTAAAAGTGGGCCGCCAGTGATCGGTGTGTATACAGCTCCCAATGCTTTAGCCTTCGCAGGTAATGGAACATTGTGGACGGCTTTTTTCAACGGGGGCAATTTGATTCCACTCGACAAGGGTCTCCAAGCAGCGTCAGATACATTAACTCCCGGGATAGTTTTAAATGCGTCTGTGCTTTCTTTAGTAGAAGGTTTGGCGATCGATGAGGCGGGAGCACTGTGGATGCCGGGAAGCCAAGGTAAAATTCTCAGTATCGCCGCTTCGACTTTGGGCACATCAGGCGATATCAGCGCAGCGGTAATTTTAAGCTCTGCGTCTGTTACTTACGCAGGTTCGCTGGCCTTCAATCCGGCACCAGAATCACTGCCCTTGCGCGATTAAATTCCTGAAAGATCAGAAGTCTGAAATGTTTCAGGCTTCTTGGCCCTTCTTTCTAAACATCTTTTTCACCCGCTGATACGCCGCCTTAGGTCTACGATACTCATCCATCGTTCCCTTGTTGTTAAAGGCGCGGGGGCGAACCAATGCTCGGCTTGAGGCATAGGTACGGCAATCCATAAACTGCCATATGGCTACACCGTTGATTTTGGGATTCTCCAAAATTTCTTTGCAGACCTCTTCGAGATAATCGGCTTGATACTCTTCGGTCCAATGTGCACATAAGGGGTCATGCCAGCCATAGATGGCTCCGGCTCCCACTTCACTTATGATAACTGGTTTATTGGCGGCACCAAGTTTACGCACTGTATCAACCGCTGAAACAAGATGGCTGCGAATTTCTCCAAGGGGGCGTAATTCTTCATTATCCTTGGCATACCAGCCGGGATATTGGTTGATTCCGACTACATCCACCAAATCCAAGTGTTTGTCATGAAAGGGATGCATGGTGGCATAGCTCACCAGGCGTGTGGAATCTTCTTCGCGAAGGGCATTCGCCAATTGTTCAAATAGAGGTCGGGTTTCATTTGAACTGGATTCGGCTTCATTTAAAAATCCCCAGATAATGACAGAGGGATGGTTGTAACTATTCTTGACCATCAGTCTAGTTTGTAACTCTTGGTCGCGGCGAAAATTCGCTTCGACACACATTTCTTTTCCATTGCCCCAGCCCAGACTTTCTTCCCAAACCAGAAAGCCCATTTCATCACACAAATCGAGAAAGCGCTGATCTTGCGGATAGTGAGAGCCTCTAATGAAGTTACAGCCCAAATCTCGGAGATAGGCCAAATCTTGAATCAATTGCTCCAAAGGCAAGGCAGGACCAAATTGGGGATGCGCCTCATGACGGCAGTATCCCAGGAGTTTTATGGGTTTCTCATTTAGCAAGATTTCTTCTTTACCTGCTTTAATTGTGCGCATTCCGAATCGCTCTATGATATCATCATTTTCTAATGATACATGCACGGTATGCAGATGGGGTTGCTCAGGAGACCAAGTTTTTGCTTTGGGAATAAGGGTATCAATAACGGCTAGATTTCCATTAACAGGGATATTCTCATAATTGATTTCTTTGAAATTATCAAAGGAAACACGGCATGAAATGAAATTGGCTACTGATCCCCGCAGCTTTATTTTTAATCTGACCTTTCCCTGCAATGTATCCAATGTGTCAACATACACTCTATCCAGACTCTGAGCTGGAACAGTGTGCCATTCAACACCACGGTAAAAACCGCCATAGGCGAAAAAATCATAGAACTGATGCTGCAAGGGCATACGATCTTTATCAAAGCGATTGTCGATGATTACAATCAGTTCCCGCTGGTTCTTTTTACTCCCTTGATTTCCTTGATTCACATTAGCTGCTGGCACTTCGACCCCGAAGCCGGAATAGGGTAGAGCGCAGGTGGCGAGTGCCTGACCATCGACAAAGACTTGGGCCCATAGACCTAAACCGTGAAAACGCAGCCAAGCATTTTCTTTGGCAGCAGATTGAACAAAGCATCTATAAGCCGCCGTCCCGCGCTTACCGATGTAGCTGGGATGACAATCAAAAACCGACGGCACGGCGCAGCGATCATCAAACTGTATTGTATTAGTTTGAATATGATTTAGATCGATTGTATCACCTAGAAATTTAAAATCCCAGACTCCATTTAAGATTTGAACTGAGCGCTTGGGGTGACAGGGATAAGCCAAAGTATTGATTTTCATAAGTACTTTCCTGATTGTTATTCTGTTATTTCAGCAATGGCAATTCCACATTCCCATTTTTCGCGATACGGTAATACCAACCTTGATGCTCAAAGACCCTAAAATAAAAAGGGCCTAGGATATTGGTATCAGCGGTAAAGTGTATACCGTCATGTGAAATCGCCCAATAGCTTTTCTGAAGCGGTTCGTTATCCCCAAGTGTGCTATGGAGCTCAGGATAAATGATCGGATTATTGGGAAATCGGTGAATCTGCATGTTTGGTGATCAATGTAAAAATAGGGCAAGGTAGCAAAGTCAAATAGTTATCCTGTTGGAAAAAAATCAAAAAAAATCGGAAGCTTCCATAAATGTGTAACTCTAAAGGGTAGAGTATTAATTGTAACGCTTTTATGACCTGAGGGAGAATTCCTTTGGATGGGGTGACAAGACGTCCCTACTTTCGCAGTGGCCAATGTGAAGAAAAGTCAGAAATTAGAAGGTGGCGACCCAGAGTTGGTAGCTGACAGACCTCTGATAGGTTGTTTGCCCAGGGAATAGCCTCATATTTTGCGCAAATTAGCAATTAATTGACTTTCATTTGATCTTCCCCTGTTCGTATGTGTAGTTTCAGGTTTCGAGTGCAATTCGCTGGAATTATTAGGCAGGGGAGCCGAAATAGGGGGCACGATGGATGCAAATCAAGTTGAAATATTACTTGTAGAAGACAATCGAGATGATGCCGATCTCACCTTGCACGCTCTTCGTAAATACAATTTGGCGAACCCTATTCTTGTCTTGCTAGATATGAAATTGCCAAAACTAGACGGCATCGAGGTACTACGGCAGATGAAATCCCAGGATGCGACGCGTGATATACCCGTAGTTGCCCTGACGTCCTCTAAAGAAGAACGGTTAATGTTGGAAAGCTATAAGTTGGGTATTAACAGTTACATTGTAAAAACCGGTGGCGATGGATTCCTTTATGAAAGCAGTTTCTGAAATTGGCTTTTACTGGTTGGTGCTAAACCAAAAGCCAGAGGAACAGGGCGTGGCCAGAAGTCAAAAGGATTGAAGAAATCTTATGCTGACAAAATCTGTCAGTCCGCACAATTACATTATCTCTATCACTTTAATGTGTGGACATAACAGGAGGATTCCTATGAGAAATGAATGGCTAATTCGCAATCGGGTCCGTCAGGACGAGTTGGATCAGGTACTTCGAGATTTACAATCTCGCCATTATCGCATTATTGCCATGCCCACAGAAGGAAAGGATGATACTGGCGTATACCGATTAACAATTCATGCACAACGCTTAAGCAAACTTCGCCGTCGCTGGGAGCTACGGCATCAAGGCGAAAGTCGATCTTTACTTGTCAGCGCCAATCCGAGCAAACCCCTTTTGGCGAACTTAGCTTCCTGCTAATCTGTCTGCTTAAATCTGATTTCACCCCCCTCTGAGCTTGCCAATAGCGAGCTCCCTTATTTTGCACAGCGCTTTCTTCTTTTAACGCTTTTGTTGCTATCCTTGCCTTTTGGGCCTAGCCTGACTTCAGTTTCACTGGAACTTTATCCGACACAGTATAATTGATGCGATTTTCGACATCATTTTCCAATAAAAGCTTGCCTGACGATTCAACTTTCCTTAAATAAAGGGCATGCAAATCAGAAATCAAAGTCCGCAGATGGAATATCGCCGCTTTGGCAAGACCAATCTTCCCTTAAGTGTGATCACGCTGGGAGGAATGCGCTTTAGAAAAAATACCGGGGGAACGCCTCGGAATGAAGTGCCAGCAGAAATGCTCGAGCATTGTACTACTACACTACAACATGCTTTTGCGACGGGAATCAATCACATTGAAACCGCGCATGGTTATGGTAAAAGCGAGAACTGTTACGGACTGGCTCTTAATCAAGAACTCAATATTCCCCGCGACAATTATTATTTGATGACAAAAGGTGCGCCCATGACAGCGGCCGAGGTGCGACCATTGATAGAAGAACAGTTAAAAGCCCTCCGAACGGATTATTTTGATCTCTATGCTTGGCATGGTATCAACACTGCGGAGAGAATGGAAGCAGCTTGCAAACCAGGTGGAGCAGTGGAAGAACTGTTAAAGCTTAAAGAAGAAGGCGTCCTAAAAAATATTGGTTTTTCAACCCACGGTTCGCTCGAACTGATTTTGGGTGCTGTAAATACCGGTCTTTTTGATTTTGTGAATCTTCACTATTACTACTTCTTCCAACGCAATCGTGCTGCCGTTGATGAAGCGGCGCGTAGAGATATGGGAGTGTTTATCATCTCGCCCAATGACAAAGGCGGGCAGCTTTTTTTCGCACCCGATTCTTTAAAAATGAATTGTCAACCGATCACACCTATTCAATGGAATGCCCGGTTTTGCTTAAGCACTCCTGCAGTACACACCCTCACATTCGGCATGAATGAAGCATCGCATTTTACCGAAATGCAGGGAATAATGGCAGGCGGAAAAGTACCCTGGAGTGAAACAGATCAAAAAACCAAAGATATATTGGATAAAAAAGTAAGGGACATGCCCTATCATGATATTGATGCCTATGCTATTCCGAATCCCAAGTCCAGAATAAATATCCCCGAAGTGTTACGCTTTAGAAAATTATGGAAGTGTTATGATATGGAAACCTATTGTTACTATCGCTATAACAGCTTTGAAGAAAATGGACATTGGTTTCCCGGAAGCTACCCCACAGAAGAGAGGTTGGCACTTCTGGATGACGATGCCTTGCCTGGCGTTCCTCTGAAAGACTTGATTCGGGAAACCCATGAGAAATTTTATCGTCCCAAAAACTCCTAGTTCCGAAATTGAAATTCTCAATTTTTGTAGTTTCTCGGTAACTTCCATCTAGCCAAGCAGACAGATGAGCTAATTTTATGAATCAAGCCTCTAGATGCCTACTGATATTTTCTCGTGACTATCAACGAGAGGCCCATTTGAAAGGGCTTTGGAAAGCTCGCAAGCTTTTTGAGTACAGTTTACGAAATGCCTTTAAACAGGCTGATTATCTAGATGATTGTGATACCATTCTCGTTTCGGAAGACTGTCCTGATTTTCTGGAACCGTCTTTTCGCTTTATAACTCAGCAAGGCGGAAACTTTGACTCCAGGCTACGCAATGCATTTGAGAGTGCAAAAAAATTAGGCTATCAAAAAATCGTATTGATTCCCGGTGATGTACCGGGCATTAAAAGTCGTCAGATGGAACTTGCCTTTAGTCAGTTGGAGAACAACTCCCTAGTTCTGGGCCCCTCCCAAGACGGTGGTATTTATTTAATTGGATGTAATTCTCCCCAATTTGAACTGCCCACGGCTATTCCTTGGAAAAGTAAGTCAGTTTTTTCAGCTCTCTTGCAGGTCTATCCTCAGGCAGCAATTTTAGCGTCTCTTCATGACGTTAATTCCTGGAAGCATGTATTGATTTTAGCGAAACAGCACAACCTTTCCCGCATGCTTCTTAATATTTTGCGTGGTATTTTCGGTCAGATTCACAATTGTTTCACTAGACTACATTCACCACGAATCATAAAAGTATTTCTTAGGAGTGTATCTCCCCGTTCTCCCCCGCATATCGCACTCCAACCCTAATCCTATTCCTTTTCTATATAAACTCAGGAAATATATGTATTTCCTTGGGTATTTGGCTTTGCTTCGATCGTTATAGTCCAATTTTTGGGAGAATAACGTATTGTATCACTAAATTCATTTGATGAAATAACTCACAAAGTTAAAAATGAAAGGTTCAATTTAATGTTTCAAAGATTGTTCTCAATGTGCTCCAGCACTCTGCGGAATAAACAGCATCGTGTTTCTGTCATTAAATTCTCATTCCCTCTCTCGCATTATGCTTCACTGAGTATTGCAAGTCTTTGCCTCATCGTAGGCTCCGTCAGCGCAGACTTTGAATCAGGAATAAATCCCAAAGGAGGAGGCGTTTTCGTTAAATCTGAAGATGGTAACTCCCTGTTTAAATTGTACGGCTATGCACAACCTCAATTGACCGCCACTGTAAAGAGTCAGAATTTAGAGACTCCATCCGGTGATATGCAATATGGTGACATGCGCGTTCGGCGGGCACGAATTGATTTTTTGGCCACTTATCAGAATCGTTCCACTTTATTTCTTGAATATGATGGTGCACCCTCATCAGCCACACTTGTAGAGGCATGGACGCAATACGCCTATGTCGACGGTCTGCACTACGCAAGAGCAGGAAAATTCGTATCACCCTTTAGCGCCGAAGATATGCGTTCCTCCCGTGCGCTAATTACAGTTGAACGTTACATAGCGCTGAACAGTATTTCTGGTTTGCCTGCTATTAATACTCAGTTTGGTTTGATGCTATGGGGTTACCTAAACTCTGCCAAACAAGTGCGTTACATGGCTGGAGTGTTTAACGGCAATTCGAATGCTGGCGTGGGCGGCAATAGCCGTGACAACAATGGATACAAAGACTGGGTTACTCGTATGGATTGGATGCCAAATACCCAGGCTTCTGTTGGTATCAGTGCTGAGTATGACCGGGAGAAGGCCCAGACTCTGGGGTTAAAGAGCCTTTCTGGAGCGAGCTTTGCCAGCTATCCTGTATTTGGTGACCGACAGGCTGCTACCATTGATTTTAGCTATAACTTTGGAAAGCAAGCACTCGCGGGTGAAATGTTAGTTGCAAGTTTTCAGGATAGCCACAATATGTTACACGGTGGCTATTTACAGGCAAGTCACTGGGCTATTGGGAGCGAAGATTCCGGGGGTGTACAACCGGTAATCCGAATGGAATATGCCGCTATTGGAGATGAAGAGGCAGCTTTGGTTTGGGATAAGCCCATCGTTGCTGTTACGGTGGGGGCAAATTTATGGGCTAACGGCTGGACTCGACTTCAACTTAACTTGGTGAATGAATACAATTTGAAAAAGGGAAGTTATTCAGAAAAAGCATATCGACCCACTTTGCTTGGGCAATTTCAGGTGAAGTTTTAATACCACTCTCATTGGAATGAATGAATCAAAGGTATCAAATGACTAACGAGGTTTTTAAATCATGATTAGAATCATAACCGTTTGATTCACTTTTAAATTTTTAAAAAAAGAAAAGTAAAACAGAAGGAATAGCAATGAAAAAACAGATTTCAAAAAAGTATATACTTCGATCTATACTTGTATTTTCGATGGCTGGATTTTTTTTCCAAGAGACAAGCCTTGCCAAAGATATGGCTGAAAAAGTTGTGATACAGTATGACTGCATCCCAAACTACGCTAATTGGGGTGGTGTTACCGCCGCCTACCAGAAAAAGACTGGCGTGCGCATTCCGCCCGATATGAAGGGAAGCAGCGCCGCGATGGCAGCCTTAGAGGCTGAAAAAGAAAATCCTTTGGCAGATTGTGCGTATTACTCTGGAGGCATTGGATTTCAAGCTGCTGAAAAGGGATTGCATCAGGCCTATAAGCCAAAAGGTTGGGATAAGATTCCAGAAGGGCTTAAAGATTCGGAAGGCAAATGGTGGACGGTGCACTCTGCGCATATTGCCATACTGGTAAATACTAAGGCGCTGGGAGATATTCCGGTTCCAAAATCTTTGCATGACTTATTGGATCCGAAATACAAGGGACTGATTGTCTATGATGACCCCACCATTATGGGAACAGGCTTCACCTTTGTCTATGGAGTCAACACCCTGTTGGGCGGAAGCGCGAACTTCGACTCGGGGTTTGCATATCTAAAAAAACTGGATGTTAATATTTTGAAGTATGCCAAAGAAAGTGCCTACAATGATTTGATGCGGGGTGAAATTCCCATATGGATTAATGCCGATGGAAATGGACTTAAAGCTAAAAATGTGGATAAGTCGCCTATTGAAGTGGTTATTCCCAGCGAAGGCACCATTGTTATGCCCTTGGTTATGGGAATGGTAAATGGCGCACCTCACCCCGAAGAAACCAAGAAGTATCTCGATTGGTTGTTAACAGAGGAAGCACAGAAAATTATGGCGGAATCCTTTTTTATTCCAATTCTTAAAATGAATCTTGGCGATCAATTTTTACCTGCTTCAGCTTATGTAAAAGCACAAGCTTTGCCTTTAGCAGAGATGGCGGCGAAGGGTGATGAAATCAAGGCTAGATGGGTAAAAGAAATCCGAAAATAGTGATATATGGAAGGAACGTGTCCGGTGAAACTGAAGTTTAGAAAGTGAAAATTTTCATTCTCTTGATCCCATTGTCCATCTTTCTGCTTGGACTATTGATTCTTCCTATGGGAGTTCTAGTCTTGCAAAGCATTCGAGGTGAACATTTTGTTCTTGAGAACTATGCGCTGATATTCAGTGATTCGTCCTTTCGTCAGGCTCTGTTTAATTCACTTGGATTGAGTGCTGGCGTGGCACTCCTTTCAACCTTGCTTTGTCTGATGCCAGCCTGGGTCTTCGCTAAGTTTCAAATACCCGGTAAAGCGATTTTGCGAGCCATATTTACAATTCCCTTATCTTTCTCGGGTGTTATAGTGGGATTTTTAATGATTTTTTTGTTTGGACGCATTGGATTTATTCCTCAGTTATTGGAACAATTAACCGGATATAATCATTTCTCAGGTATTGCCTATCAGTTTAGTGGCCTCCTCTTGGCCTATCTTTATTTTGAGATACCCAGAGCAACTTTAAGTTTGGAATCTGCGATTTCCAAAATGGATGCACAGCTTGAAAATGCATCCTATAGCCTCGGCGCCTCAGTATTACAAACATTTTTATGGATTCGTTTGCCGCTTTTGTTTCCGGCTATCTTGCAAAGTTTTGCAATCACCTTTAGTGCCTCCTTGGGCTCATTTGGAGTCGCGCTTATCTTATCCAAACGCATTTCGTTTTTATCTTTGGAGCTCTTTGAACAATATATCGGATTTTTAAACTTGGGGCTAGCTGCCGCGATGGCGGTAACCTTAGTTCTCATTTCAATATTGGTGAATATAATAACACTTAGTTGGTCAAACCGTTTGGGATATAGTAGGAGTATTAACGGATAGAGCATTGTAATTGAATTAATCATGAATTACACCCAGACATATCATCAAGAGTCAAGAGTGAAAAAACGTTTTCAACTCTTCTCTTCGATATTCATGAAAATAACAGGAGTATTGGTAACTCTTATCCTGGCCTTATTTATTCTATTACCCATAGTGGTGATATGTATAGCAGCCTTGTGGAAACATGAAATTTTCGGTATTGCCAGCGAACAGTGGATTGAAGGAGCGAATAAGAGTGATTTCAGCTTTGCCTATGTGATATATGTGTGGAACACTTACCATGAAATGATATTTTTCAGTTTGAAATTGGCATTCTTTGCCGTTGTTCTTTGTGCAATTCTCGGGATAGTCAGCTCTTTTGCAATTGCCTCCTCTACCTTTAAAGGTAGAGCTTGGCTTGAAGCCCTGATTCTCTCACCTATTTCCATTCCAGGAATAGCCATGTCAGTCGCCCTGATTCAGTGCTTTGGCATCATTCGTGGCAATTGGACTTTGGTGCTGATGGGCCATCTCGTCTATACATTTCCGTTTATGTATCGCACGCTCAAATCTGAGCTTGAAAGCCGCGATATTGTTACACTGAACAGAGTGGCTCAAACTCTGGGTGCCAATTTATGGAAACGCTTAATTTTAATAGGAATTCCCTCAATGCGCAGGGGTCTGTTGAGTGGTTCACTTATGGTGTTCACCATCTCTTGGGGAGAATTCAATGTCAGTTATTTGTTAAACACACCGCTTAATCAGGGCTTTCCCGCGGCTATGTATTCTGCCTTTACCTTTAGCAGTTTTCGAGTGTCCTGCTCGGCCACATTACTTTTTTTAGTGATTCTCTTTCCGGCTTTGCTTTTACTGCATTTGACTAACTCCATAGGAACAAGCAACGACGATTCTAGGAGCCTTTCCAAACGGAACATCTTTGGGGTTCAAGGAGTCTGATGCTTAAGCAGATACAGATATATGAGGGTTTGGACCTGAAAAACATCACTAAACGTTACGGTGACAAAAAAGCGCTTTGTGATTTCAGCCATCGATTTAGCTTCCAAAAAATCACAACTATAATTGGCCAAAGTGGATCGGGAAAAAGCACTCTACTATCCATTATCGCCGGCTTAAGTATACCCACAAGTGGGGAAGTATGGTTACAGGGAAACAATATTAGTGGATTAGCTGCTGAGAAAAGAAATGTGGGTATGGTATTTCAGAACTATGCCCTTTTTCCTCATCTTTCGGTTTTGGAAAATGCCGCTTTTGGCTTAAGGGCAAGGGGAATCAAAAAACAGACACGCAATAATCAAGCTCTTCATTATTTAAATATTTGTAAAGTATCACACTTGGCTAATCGTGATGTGACCACTCTTTCTGGAGGAGAAGGTCAGCGGGTTGCGCTGGCACGAGCGCTGGCAATCGAACCTCTGATTTTGCTGATGGATGAACCATTAGCTGCCCTTGATGCTCAATTGCGAGAATATTTGAGAGAAGAACTGTATCAATTGCTAAGCGATTTAAAGTTGACTACACTATATGTAACTCATGATCAATCTGAAGCGATGGCTATGGGTCATGAACTATTGATTCTGGGGGCTGGCCTAAAATTGCAAGCAGGAGAAGTTAAAGAAGTCTATCGAGAACCGATAAGCCCTAGTGTCGCCCAATTTTTGGGTTCAGCTAATTTATTGAGAGCTGAGTTAAAGTCAGAGAACCAAAGATTCGGTACTTTCAAGTTTTACAGAGACAATTTAGGTGAACCAAATACTCAAAATCTAAAAAGGCTTGATACAGGTCTTTCCCAAAAAGAAAATACTATTAAAGACCAGATTGAAAATACACAGACCCTGCAAAAGCAAATTATAGTTGATAAGGCTCAAATTCAGGGGAAAAGAAAACAGCAGAGTAAAACAGATGAGAAATCAAGTGAAACAGTAATGATGGAGATCTTGATTCGCCCTGCGGATATTTGTATTAAAAGAGTAGAGGAAAGCTCTTCAAGTATCCCACTGTCTAATGGCTCGAGTATAAATAAATCAAAAGAGAACCTATCTAAAACAGATGAAGAAAATGAATCAGAAGATTCGCATGACTCAGAAAATTCACGAACTGACCCAGAAATAAGTCTGCTAGCCAGTTTGGAGTCAGTTCGTTTTATGGGATCTTTTCAAAGGCTTAGTTTTCGAACCTTGGAGATGGGGAGTTTGTTAATAGCCGATCAGCATATCACCCAGGGCAATACTCAACATACAGATTCAAGTCTTAAATTAAAAAGCCATTGGGAACTTTTTATAAATCCATCCTCAGCTCGATTTTGGTGGGCATAATATCATGAATACAGTCGACTCTAGACCGTCAAGCGCATCCCAGTTTCCCAGTGCAAAGCTATCCGCTTTGGATACCCTTTGGTTTCAGGTTGCAGGAACCGTTTGTAATCTTCAATGTCATCATTGTTTTATTTCTTGCTCACCTAGTAACCATTCTCATGAAATGATGGGACTCAAAGAAATCGAACCGTATCTGCAAGAAGCCAAAGAATTAGGCGTTAAAGAATACTATTTCACGGGAGGGGAACCCTTTTTAAATCCAGAGATGCTTTCGATTCTTGAATGTACTCTCAAACAAGGCCCCGCTTCTGTATTAACCAATGGAACACTGCTAACTCAAGCTACCTGTGATAAGATCAAACAACTCTCAGATGAATCAGACTACAGTCTGGATATTCGTATCAGTATTGATGGATACAATGCAGAATCCAATGATCCCATTCGAGGAGAAGGAACCTACGAGAGAATAATCAAGGGGATAGAGCGTCTAGCCGCCACAGGTTTAAGCCCCGTTATTACTGTAACGGAAGCTTTAGAAGAAGCTGCATCAATAGAAGGACGTAAACGATTTCTTGAGTTCTTAAAAGGTATGGGCTTAAAGCAGGCCCGACTTAAAATTCTCCCTCTCTTACATCTCGGCGCCGAGAAGAGTCGCAGTCGGGCTTACGAAAAATGGGAAAGCCTTTTAGGACGCGATTTGAACGGTGATGAAGCAGGACTGTTACAATGTAGCACTTGTCGAATGGTAACCGCAAAAGGTGTTTATGTTTGTCCTTTGTTGATTGATTTTTCTTCTGCTAAAATGGGTGAAACATTAAAAGAAACCCAAGGGGCATTTGAGTTAAAACATCAAGCCTGCTTTACTTGTTATGAAACAGGATTTTCATGTCGAACCTAGAGTCTAATCACAAAATCCCAGAGAAATCCCAAGCTTTGGCAGTATCCAATGATATAGAAGAATTCCAATCGCTGGCTTTTTTTGGAGGTATTTATTCGAATTACATCGCCTTGCAAAAAGCCTGGGAGCTTAGTCAACAAAGCCGGGTTGAAAAAGTATTTGCTCTTGGTGATTTTGGAGCCTTTGGACCGCATCCCGATCGCAGCCTAGATTTTATTCGAGAGCATTCGATTGAATCAATTCAAGGCAACTATGAAGAATCCTTAAGCAAAGATGCCGAAGATTGTCACTGTGGCTATACCGATCCGAGAGATAATCATTTTGCGCAAATCAGTTATGATTACACAAAGTCAAAAACGGATAGGGATCATAAGAACTGGATGTTAACACTTCCAAGCCATCGTCGCATAAAAATAGGTAAACAAAGGGCTTTGCTTTGTCATGGCTCGCCTAGAC
>JBBQAD010000328.1:0-4665 GCA_038315885.1 Fibrobacteria bacterium
TGGAATAGGGCCGCTTCAAATTTCATCCGTTGGAACAGGCCTTTTTCTGCATAAAATCCTGCGATTAAAGGTTTGTCTTCGCCATTGCTATCGACTCTGTTGTTATCATATTCTACTTCAAATTGTAGCTTGTCCAGCCGACCCATAGTGGGTACAGAAAGTCCCAAAAGAACGGGAATCAGATCGTCGCCTTCTCGTTGTTGAATCCAGGCAGCCTCTAAAAATATTTTGAGAGAGGGTTTTATCAGATACGCAGCCTCTGCTGCTACGCGACTGAGAATATCTTCTTCTTCACCATAGTACACTGGATCAAAAATACTGCCGCTGTAACCGATGGCAAGCTGAATTTGCTCATTCAATTTTGCAGTTTCTTTCACCCGTAAAATACCGCGGTTTAAGAATCGATCATTCGTGGTCAGCATCACACTGGTATTATAAATGCCTTGATCCTTGGTAATTTCCATGGCATTGTGCACTACGTCACGACTTTGAAATGATCCACCGGGGTTTTGATCCAAATAGTTACCCCAAGTATTGCTATAGCTGCCCATTGTTCCCACACGACCGATGCGAAAATCGAAATAGGTAAAAGTGTAGCGAACCCATGCTCGATACAGTTGGAACTGCGAAAGTGTTTGTGCCGAAGGAACTAAGGTATCTGCTAAAGTTATTTCTCTGTTGACTTGGTCAGAAAGATTCAGGGCCTCATACCCGAATCCATCAGGATAGGCACGAATCATGGCTTCTGAAGCAAATTGATCACTGGAATAATTGACCTTGAGATTCAAGCGGCCCCATAGCTGGTCCAGATTATTGCCCCAGTGTTCGGGTTGAAAAGCCTTTTGACTCTGGATTTGGATATCTCCATTCCACTGTAATTGAGAAGCGTCTGTGCCAGCATCCATCGCATGTAAAGCCGGCCCAAGCAACAACAAAGTGCCTAAGCCTAGAGACTTTATACTTCGAAGATTTAAGCAGGTGAAACTGTTCTTTGGCAAATGCATCATTGGCTGTACTCCATGGTATGAAACCTCGCCGAAAATGCATTTATTTAGGCTATGACGCAATGACACAAATCCGCACATTAAAATTTCTTTTTGACAGTGTTAATTTGAAGTCAAATGCAAATCAAAATTTTTCTGACTATCGCTCTCAGTGTTTTTCTAGCTGAACTAGGTGATAAAACTCAATTAGCCACCATGCTCTACGCGAGTGATGCCAAGACCAATAAATGGCTGGTATTCGCTGCGTCTGCTTCCGCCTTAGTCGTCTGTTCTGCATTGGGGGTAATACTTGGTTCTTTTATTGGCAATCATATTCCTCCAAAACTTCTAAGCACTCTTGCCGGCTTAGGTTTTATTGGTGTTGGGGTTTGGACGCTGCTAAAGTAATCTTTCCGCGCAAGCGCTTATAGGCCTGGCAGTTTTAAAAATGAAGGGTATCAATTCCCTGCGTGCTTTTATCCGGTATCGGATTTAAGTCTTTTTTATTTTCAAATTCCATCAAGTTCCCTTTTTAACCCTTCAAATACACAAGTCTGTATTGATGCTGTCATAATGGCAAATTACTTTCTTACCGCATCGGCTTGTTCACCTGGAGTCACCATGAAAATCAAAATTGCCATTCCCTTTTTTATTCTGAGCTGTGTAGCACTAAGCTCGTTGCAGGCCGCCACACCTGAAGACGAAGGACGAAAAATAGCCGAAGCAGCAGATGCTACCCAACGCGGTTTTAAAAGCGAATCGGTGGGCCTGAAAATGCTGATGATCAGCGCAGCGGGCGATACAGTAACTCGGCAGATGAAAACCATCACACTTGAGCGTCCCAAACAGGATGATTTTTCTTTAACCCAATTTTTAGAACCCGCCGATGTACGGGGCACGGGCTTACTTACCTATCAGAATCCCAAAGGGGATGATCAACAATGGTTGTATTTGCCTGAGTTACGCCGGGTTAAGGTGATTGCATCTAAAAACAAATCGGGTGCCTTTATGGGTTCAGAGTTTACCTATGAAGATATAACAGCTAATGCCCTTGACAAATTTTCTTACAAGAAAATAGGCGAAGAAAGCTTGAACGGAGTCGAGTGTTATGTTCTGGAAAAGTATCCCATCTATAAAAACTCAGGCTATACCAAAATCAAACAATGGATTACAAAAAAGGATCATCTGCTGAGCCGAGTCGAGTTTACCGATCGAAAAAATTCAATTTTAAAGGTGCAGACATTTCAAACCTGGAAACAGTATGGTAACATCTGGCGAGTCAGTCAAATTGAAATGAATAATTTGCAGACCCATAAGAAAAGCATCCTGCTCTTTTCTGATCGAAAGATTGATGTAGGCCTGAATGAATCAAATTTCACCCAGCAAAGCCTGCAACGTCTGCTTTAATAAACAGTTTAAATTAAAGCATGAATACAAGACACTGGCGATTACTCTTCCTCGTTCTTTTTGTGGTTCTCTTGGCATCTGTATCAGGTGCATTTAGTCAGTCCTTAAGCATGGGAAGTCTCAGCCTGGATTATCGTGGGAACCTGGGACTTGAGGCCTGGTACTTTCCCTTGGAAAGCAGCGACAGCGAACAGCCAGACTGGGTAGGCACGTTACAGTCTGATCTCGATGTTACGCTACGTAGTCCTTGGAATTTGGATTTTCGTGCCAACCCCGCTTTTTATTGGGATTTGGAAAGTGAAGACAGACGCCGGGTAAATCTTCGAGAACTGTATCTCGATTGGTATAAACCCCATTTTGAATTGCGCAGCGGATGGCAGACATTCTCTTGGAAAACTGTGGAGAGTTACAGTCCTGCCGATTTCTTGAACCAGACCGATCAAGAAATCGACTTACTTGATGCGCCCAAGTTGGGAGAACCCGCCATTAGGAGCCGTTTCTTGCTTGGAGATGCTCTTCAATCCATGCTGGAACTGTATTACTTATCCTACTTTACTCCCGCCAGATTGCCGCAGCATGGAAATCGCTATGATTTTTTAGCAGGCAGCCCTATCACTCTCGAAACGGAAACCAGTCAATTTCAGTATCTCTCCAGCAAAGAACGCTGGCGCCCTCAGGGAGCACTTCGCTACAAAGCCATGCTGGGTGGGCTGGATTTCTCCGTCTTTTACTTCAATGGTTATGCCCGCTATCCTGAGTTGACTCCTGCCAATCCTAGCAATCCTTTAAGCCCATTGACTCACCGTTATCATCCCGTGCACAAAGCGGGAACATTTTTTCAAGGAGCCTTCGGCAACTGGCTATGGAAGGGCGAAGGGGTCTATACTCAGTATGAAGAAAAATATACGATGACTAATTTTTCTAACGGAAAATTGATTACTGTCGATCCCTACTTCAGTTATACACTTGGCTTTGAGTACACCTTGTACGGCATCGCTTTTGAAGCTCACGATTTGGGCCTGTTGCTAGAAGCTTTAGGAGACAGTCATCCTGATGCTTCTTTAAGTGAACTCGATGGATTTCGGGCTTTTAGGAGCCATATCTTTGCGGGGCTCCGCTATGTATTCAATAACACTTCTGATCGATCCATTTTGCTGGGTGGCTTTGCAAATTATCGCAAACCAGAATTTATCACCCAGCTCAAATATGAAGAACGTTTATTGAAGCATTTTAAAGCCAATGTCGAATTACAGGCCGTCTATTTGGAATCTTCCAGTGATTTAAACGCATTGAGACACAGCGGCCGTGCTACTGCGGGAATTGTCTGGTATTGGTAATACACTAGCAGTCAGAAATACATAACACTCTTATAACACGATTTTTATACTGCCTTTATGCGGTCTTGGAGAAATATGAATAATGTAGGCTTCTCTCATCGTTTCGGACTTTTTGTACTGAAGTACCGTTGGCCCATCATTATTGCCAATCTGGTTTTATTTCTGGCAGTCCTCGCAGCGATGATTAACCGCGGGAAAGAATTTGGCGAGCATATCACCTACATGAAAAAAGTTCGTGAAAATCCGCTGGCTGTCGACAGCTCCCATTCGTCACCCCCTCCCATCTTCAATGCCGACTACCGGGTCTGGTTCGATAGTGACAATCCCGATATGTTGGCACTGGACCGATTTCAAATGGACTTTGTCAAAGAAGACAATCTCATTATTGTACTGGTATCCAAATCCGGAAACTTGTTCACCAATGAAAACCTGAAGTCAATGAAAACTCTGGTCGACTCAGGCTGGACTGTTCCCTATGTAAACAGAGTCGATGGTCTCACTAATTTTTCTATGACTCGGGTAGAAGGCGACGAATTAAATGTTGCCGAGTTTGTAGAAGAATTACCACTTTCAGAAGACGAATTGGCTTCGCACAAAAAAGAGGCCTTAAGCGATCCCCTAATTCCTCATTTTCTGATTTCACCTGATGCAAAGGTCACTCAAATCTCTTATCGCGTCGTAGTTCCCCACGATTTTACTGATGGATTTCTCCAGGCTCGGGCCAAAACCGTAAAGCTGGTGGACCAAGTTCTGGCTGAAAATCCGGATCTAACCATACGCCTCGGCGGAACAGTCATGTTAAACAACGCTTTTATCGATTTCGCTATGCGCGACCAAACCACTTTGCTGCCTATCATGCTCTTTGTAGTGGTTCCACTTCTGCTCGCCTTTTTACTGAGAAGTTTTTGGGGTACCGTTTTGCCGCTGGGTCTTCTGAT
>JBBQAD010000353.1:0-4315 GCA_038315885.1 Fibrobacteria bacterium
AATTGATGGAGACCAACCCCATTCCCGCCCGGCTGATGCAGCAGGTTATTTCTCGCATGAAAATTCTTTCGGGAATGGATATCGCAGAAAAACGAAAACCTCTTGATGGACGCTTTACTATTCGTCATAAAAATAAAGAGGTCGATTTACGCTGTTCCACTTTTCCCACTTTCTTAAGAAACAGAGGTATTGCAGAAAAAATGGTGATGCGTATTCTCGATCCCAACAAGAATACCATTCCATTAGAAAAAATGGGTTTTAGTCCCAAAGTGTATTCTCACTTTATCGATACAATTAACAGTCCTGATGGAATAATGCTAGTTACCGGTCCAACCGGAAGCGGAAAATCAAGTACTCTTTATTCTTGTGTAGGCTCTATCAACTCGCCCAAGGTCAATATTGTTACCATGGAAGATCCCGTGGAAATGAATATTCCTGGTATATCGCAAGGCCAGATTAATAATCCCGCCGGCTTCACCTTTGCGGCGGGAATGCGCGCCATTTTGCGGCAAGATCCCGACATCATCATGCTGGGAGAAATGCGGGATTTAGAAACTGCAACCATGGCCATTCAGGCAGCCTTAACGGGTCATATGGTTTTCTCCACGCTGCATACCAATGATGCAGCAGGAGCCTTTACCCGTTTGTTGGACATGGGTGTCGAACCTTTTTTGGTTACGTCTTGCGTGAAGGGGGTTTTGGCGCAGCGACTGGTGCGTCGAATCTGTGACAAATGTCGCAAACAAGTACATATTCCTGATATAGCTCTGGAACGAATTGGAATTCGACCCGGCACTCCTTTTTACGAAGGAGAAGGTTGTGGTGCATGTAATCAAACTGGTTACCGTGGGCGTGCGGCCATTTTTGAATACATGGTTCCCGATGATGAGATTCGCACCATGATTATGGAACGGCGCGCTAGCGATATAATCAAACAGCACGCGATACAAACCGGTGGAATGACAACATTGCGCCGCGATGGCCTCGAAAAAGCCTTGGCAGGTGTGACTACTATTGAGCAGGTAGTCGCCTCATCTCAACCTGAGATGTAAACGGCAGAAATCTGGCTGAGCTGCCAGTTAAAGGGGAAGCTGTGGTTTTTTTAGTTGGTCTCCCTATTTACTCTAGCAGTTCCTTGAATTTAAACCGGCGAAAAAATAGCCTTCATTCCTTAAATGATTGATTGGTAAGGGCTTAAGCTTTATCCGAGCAAAGAAGCATTTTTTATCCAACCAATTTGTTATTGCCCAGGCTGGTCTGGGTTTTTATCCTTCCCTTGCAATGAACGCAAACCCATCCAGCTCCATTTTAGAGATCACGAACGAATCGAGTAATACACTCGATTTAGCCAAACTGTTAAACCCTGAACAGTATAAAGCAGTTATCCATAGTCCGGGACCGCAGCTTATTTTGGCAGGGGCTGGTAGCGGAAAAACTCGAGTACTGACTTATAAAATTGCCTGGTTGATGTTAGAGAAAGGCTTTCGTCCCCATCAAATTTTGGCTGTCACTTTTACCAATAAAGCCGCCGGAGAAATGAAGGCCCGCATTGGCAAGTTGATGGGTTCTTCATTGGCGCTTCCTTGGGTGGGAACCTTCCATTCTATCTGCGGCAAATTGTTGCGGTTCCACGCCTCTCTTCTAGGCTTTACCAGCAATTTCACTATCTATGATACAGATGATCAGAAACGCTTTATTCGAAAACTGGTGAAGGCTTCGGGAGAAGCCTCTCGGGAAGATCGTTTTCCCGATACCTTGCGCTGGTATATCAGTCAGCAAAAAAATCTATGTCAATCGCCCGATGAGGCCCGAGCCGAGGCGACGGGTTTCCAAGATGAACAACTGGCAAAATTTTATCGCATTTATCAAGAGGGATTGAAAAAAAACAATGCGATGGATTTTGATGATTTAATTCTGCACACCATTGCACTGTTACAATCCAATGCTGAATTGCGAGATAAGTACCGCGAAAGTTTTCGTTATGTCCTAGTCGATGAATATCAGGATACCAACCGTTCTCAATATTTACTAGTGAAACTGTTAACAGGCTCCCATTGTAACCTAGTGGTGGTGGGCGATGATGATCAGAGTATCTACGGTTGGCGCGGCGCCGATATTAATAACATTCTCTCCTTTCAAAAAGATTATCCCGCGACTGCAGTGGCCAAACTGGAACAGAATTACCGCTCCAGTGCAAACATTTTAAAAGTCGCGGCCAGTGTCATTTGTAAAAATACCAAGCGAATGCAGAAAAATATTTGGACGCAAAATCCCGATGGCTCCAGTGTGCAGCTCTTTGTAGCCGATGATGAAATTCATGAAGCATCCTGGGTGGCCTCCGAGTTACAATCGGGAAAAATTGGCTTACGAGATACTGCAATATTCTATCGCACCAATGCGCAATCCCGCGTCTTCGAAGATGAACTGCGAAGACGCCGGATTCCCTATCTCATTGTAGGTGGACTGCGCTTTTACGATAGAAAAGAGGTAAAAGATCTTTTAGCCTACTTGCAAGTGTTAAACAATTCCAAAGACAGTGTAGCACTGGGTCGCATTATCAATGTACCCAAACGAAAAATTGGAGATAAAACGCTAGACCAGTGCGCAGATTTAGCATTATCGGAAGGTATTACACTTTGGGAAGCTGTTGAAAAAATGGCATTGCAGAATCCAGGAAAAAACCCCGAACAAGGTTTAAACAATTTTGTAACTATCATGCACGACTTACAGGCTGATAAACAAACCATGCCTTTGCCTGAGTTAATCGACTCAGTGTTGGAGCGCTCAGGATATCGAAAATTTCTGGAAAAAGATGACTCAGACGATGCTGAAAACCGGCTGGATAACCTGAACGAATTGGTGTCGGCAGCTGAGGATTTCTTGGAGCGAAATGGCGATGGGGGGCTCAACGAATTTTTACAAGAAGTGTCTTTGATCAGTGATACTGATTCACTCAAAGAAAGCAATGAAGCAGTCGCCATGATGACCGTGCATTCGGCCAAGGGTCTGGAATTCAAGCAAGTTTTTGCCACGGGGCTGGAAGAGGGATTGTTTCCTTTGATGCGGCAAGATGGCGATGGCGATGTCGAAGAAGAACGCCGGCTTTTTTACGTAGCAGCTACGCGCGCCATGGAACAATTGGTGCTTAGCATGGCGCGTTTTCGTCGGCGTTATGCCTATTCTACTTTTACCGAATCTTCCCGCTTTCTTTCTGAAATGGATAGTAGCGTAGTAGAACATATCGGTTCTAAGGCGCAAAGTTTGAAAACAAATGCTGCAAAATCCTCAGGGACGAATTCCCAGCAGTCGAATTCCTGGACTAAATCGAAAAATGCGGGGTCTCAATCCGGGTCAGATGAAAGTTCGGAGTCAGGAGAAAATTTTCCCGAGTATGAAGACGAATCTCAGGAGCAGCAGTTTTTTGTGGGACAAAAAGTGATACATGGCCGCTTCGGTATGGGCAAGATTCTCGCTCTAGATGGTCGGGGAGATAATGCCAAGGTCGATGTCTTGTTCAAAGACCTTGGCAGAAAACGGATTTTATTGAAATACACGCATTTGGAAGTAGTTGAATAGAATAAGCCTTTTTTTCTAAGCTCCCGATCATGACACCCGCCCCCCAAAAAGTTAAGTTGCCTTGGTCCCGGACTTCCTGTTCGGCGGCACTATTGAAAGAGTCCAGCTATGGCCGTAAGCAAACAGGAACTTCAGCATATTGCCAAGCTAGCCCGCCTTGAATTGACCGAAAAAGAAATCGAATCAATGGCGGAGCATTTAGACCGCCTGCTTGTTCATGTAAACAAACTCAGTGAGCTTTCATTGGATGGGGTTGAGCCCATGATGCGGGTTGATGAAGAGGAAAGACCTCTGCGAGAAGACATTATCAAACCCGGTCTTAGTCAGGCAGAGGCCTTTAAGAACGCACCTTTGGCTCACCAGGGGCATTTCGCCATTCCCAAAGTTATCGGTTAAATAGCTGTGGCTGAAGTTTATTGTGTCGTTCCCGCTCGGCTCGCTTCGAGCCGCTTAGCGAGAAAAATGCTCTTGCCCATCGATGGAAAAGCCATGATTGTTCGCAGTCTTGAGCAGGCCCAATCGGCTAATTGTTTTACAGGTATTATCTGCCTGACCGATAGCCCAGAGATTGCCGAAGTGGTCGAAGCAGAAAATTTTGATGTTATACTAACTGGCGAGGCGGATAACGGTACAGACCGTATCGCTCGAAATCTACATTCACTACCTGGCAATTATTTTGTAAACCTCCAAGGCGATGAGCCGCTTGCTCCATTAGAGAATCTCAGAATACTAGCTCGAG